>CAZHOC010001469.1:0-1883 GCA_964534295.1 uncultured Bacteroidia bacterium
CCGTGGAGGAGATTTTGAGTCGCAATCCTGAGTATTTGATTCTCCCTTCGGGCAACGATCAGGTCTATGCGGAGCTCATCAACCAATATCCCGCTCTCTACAATACTACTGCAGATAAAAACAAGCAGGTACATGTCGTAAATCCTGATTACTTTTATCGCCCCGGTCCGAGGATGTTAGAAGGTTTGATGGCGCTGACTCATATCCTACACAACCAACTCAACCGGGAGAACTTTGTAGGCGAATAGTTGAATAACTGAGTTTTTGAGGGATTGAAGAATTAGCTTTTACCCGCTATAGCATTCATTTCTATATTCGCCTATTCAACAACTCATCCAATCAACAAATCAGCTTGCGTCCTTTTTGGTCCATTATCATTCTCAGTATTCTGCTGCTGCTCACCATTTTGGCGGGCTTGATGCTGGGGGTATATGATTTTAGCTTGGGAGAGATTTTTCAGATTCTCGGCGGTGCCGAACTCTCTAACTCCATGGTCATCTTGGACTTAAGGCTCCCGCGTATTTTACAGGCAATTATTACCGGAGCAGTGTTGAGTTTAGCAGGCTTCTATATGCAGGCCTTGATCAAAAATCCCTTGGCTGATCCCTACATAATGGGTTTGACAGCTGGTGCAGGGCTCGGGGTCAATTTGGTGATTCTTGGCCTTATCCCCTTAGCTACCATTAGCGCCTTTAGCTATCCTTTATTTGCGACTCTTGGTGGCGTAGCTAGTCTAATCTTAGTCTTAGGCTTTGGTTTCCGTGCAATTTTCGAAGATAATGCCAAATTACTCATTGCCGGAGTGGCTGTTTCGGCCATCTTTTCGGCCCTTACAGGTGTGTTGATTTATACTCAAGCAGATAGCGATCAGGTTAGCCGTTTAGTCTTTTGGACCTTTGGTAGCTTTAGTCGTGCTCGCTGGGAAAGCGTGCAAGTAAGCGGCCTGATGCTTGGCCTAGCCATTGTTTTTGGATTTATCTACGCCCGAAAAATGGATGTGCTCGCCTTGGGAGATAGACAAGCACAAAGTTTAGGACTGAGAGTGAGCCGGTTCAAGTTGGGCCTATTATTGATCAGCTCCGTCGTGGTCGGGGGTACTGTTGCCTATACGGGACCAATCGGTTTCGTAGGAATGATGATTCCCCATGCTTGTCGCAGCCTTTTTGGGAGTGCCCATAGGCCCAATATTATTGCTGGAGCTTTGCTTGGGGGGATTTTTATAGGCGCTTGCGATGTGTTTAGCCGCTGGATTTGGCCCCCTGTCGGACTGCCAATCGGGATCATAACTGCCATCTTAGGGGTTCCCTTCTTCCTCTACGTTTTGTTTTCTAGCGATAGCAAACTGTAGGGGATTGGTTGATTTATCCATTTGTGGAATTTTTGAATCAACACTTCAACACTTCAACACTTCAGCGCTTCAACAACTCAACAAATCCTTATCTTAGCCCCATGGATCGCTCGTTAAAGCTCTTCTTATGGTGTTTGGTTGCCTTTGCGGTATTGCTGCTTATTCGCAATGCGAGTACACCTCTTTGGGATCAGGACGAAGCTGCCTATGCGGGCATGGCGCGCAATATGTGGGAAAGTGGCGACTGGCTTACCCAGGAGTTTGTTTGGGCAGAGATCCATCGAAAGCCCCCATGGCATCTTTGGGCGATTACTTTTTCCTATCAGATTTTTGGCCCCTCTGAGTTTGCTCTGCGCCTGCCTTCTAGTTTGGCGCTTTTGGGAGTGTTTAGCCTGCTATGGTGGGGATTTAAACGAGATTGGGGAGAACGATCACAATGGGCGGCCATGATGTTAGCAGCTTCCTTTTTTGCGCCTATGCTAGGCAAAATTGCCTTGACTGATGGCTGGCTTTTGCTTTGGGAGATGCTGTGTTT
>CAZHOC010001470.1:0-1879 GCA_964534295.1 uncultured Bacteroidia bacterium
AGGCCTCTTTGCTGTAGGTCCGCATTGACAAATGAATTGTGAATCAATTCGCTGATCATGAAGACACGGCGGTCTTGATGCTTTTCGAGGGTTTCGTAAGCGACCTCGATGGCGTTTTCTACGCCTTTGCAAAAGCCAAAATGACGCGCAATCAAAAAACGGATAGGCCCAAAATCCAAGTGGATAGGGGCTAAGCGTTCTCCGCTAGGACGAATTTGCTTCAGTTTGCCTAGTAACTTGCTGCGATAGAGAGGAGCATATTGTCCTAAATCGTATGCCTTCTTGAGATTGCGGGATTGGTACTTACGCATAGCCGGTAGAAATGAATTACTCACTTCAAACCCGACAATCATAAAGTTGTTTTCCTATATGAAAAGTCCTATATATCAAGCGGATAGGATAAGCGTTCTGCGCAGCAGAGGTCAGAATGCGGAATATCTAATGCCGAATAAAGAAGTGATCGTCTTTCCCTTCCTCATTCGGCATTCGACATTTATTATTCGACACTCCCTAGGCTGGGCTGCCTAGAAGATCTTCTAAAGTCTTGAGGTATTTATCGATTACAAAGGTCTGGATAGTCAAGAGTTCGTTTTGGCCATCGATCCAGCCAAAATAGTTGTTAGGATTATCTGAACGCTTATAGAGGACAATTTTGGTCTCTTTTCCGTTGCGGTTCTGTACCAGAACGTTGATGTCTGGACTACGCTGGGAGAGTTCATTATATAGGCCGGGGTAGTTTTCGAAAGCGAAGCTCTCGGCGTAAACTTTGCCTTGGAAGCCCTCTAGATATTTATTCAGGGCATCAGGGTCCGGCTCACGGCTATCGAGCGGAAAGTCCCAATCAATGCCATTGATATTACGGCTGAGTGAGAAGTCCGTCCGACCATCATTATAGTCTACCGCGATTGATTGCAGCGAATCGATTCTGCCGTCGAAGAGCAAGTTTTCCCGCCAAAATAGCGGTTCTAAGCTGTAGTAATTTGTCACAAAACCCTGCAAGCCGGGCATTTCGACCACGACCGGCATATCAGCGCCTTCGAGTTTCATAAGATTACCTTGCCCATTTTTGGCGGGGGAGCCGATATAGTAGGATTTGATGGTCTTACCATTACGATCAAAGGCTTCCACATGTAGGTTGGCCGAAGCAAGCAATTCTTCTCCCGTGGCTTGACCTTTGGGGGCCAAAATCTCTTTGACCCGAATCAGGTGCATTACTTTTAGCAATTGATTCATGCGGGGCTGAAAGACCGTATACTGATCGTTCAGCGACCAGCTGCCCTCCTGAGTACGCAACAAAGCCAAAGACTTATTGAGCTCACCTTTGCTATAAAGGCTCAAGTGGATGGTATAAATCCCAGCGGTATCTGCCACCGCAAATTCGATATTATCGGGATCTACGGAACTCTGGTCCCGTCCCGCGAGAAAAAATATCCAAACCCCAATCCCTACGATAATCAGGGCCAAAAGAATCAAATTACTACGCATAAGCTGGCTTTCGCATCTAAAAAACACCCCAATTTACAGCGAGTATGGCGCTGCCTGCAAATTCATGCTCAAGTCTGAGTTGCACAAAAAGGAAAAGGGCCGGACAAATCCGACCCTTCTCTTTACACACCTATGTTAATCACTACTTACTCTGCTATTTCGATTTGTCTTGGCAAGACAGCTTCTTTTTTGGGCAGTTTGACCAATAGGATACCACTTTCGTACTGAGCGCCGATGGCTTCTACATCGATGGTATCAGGTAAGTGAAACTGACGGCTGAATTGCTGGTAGTTAAACTCACGTCTGGTGTAGCGAGGCTTATCCTCTCCTTCAGTGTGCGTTTTTTTTTTTGGGGTCAGATCAATTCCTCTTTGGAGCAGCAACAACAAGTAGT
>CAZHOC010001471.1:0-1878 GCA_964534295.1 uncultured Bacteroidia bacterium
ATTGCCCGCACCCTGGTACATGACCCCAAAGTAGTGGTGCTGGATGAACCAACGACAGGGTTGGATATCATGGCCTCAGAATTCATCTTGCAATTTATCCGCCGTATGGCCCGCGAAGAGGGCAAAGAAAATCCCTCCAATGGCCGTGATCACGATCATCTCGATGATACCGATCTCATTTCCGGTCAATGCACCCGTTAGTGCCCCAAAAGCAATGGCATTTGCAAGGGCGGCGAAGTAAAGAAAGAGGGTCGTACCCGCTACTTTGGAGTGAAATCCGTCCTTAAAATCGCTTAAATAATAAGGTGCCTTTCGGCGAATATCACCTATGAAGCCTCCAAATGGACGTCCCGTCCACTGCAAGCCTTCTTCAGACTTATTTCCTGCTGCCATATTTTGTTCTCAATGATTGAGTTGCAAAATTAAGAAATTTATGTTTTCTGAAATTAAAGGCAGACATTGAGTCGTGCGCAAGTCAATTTATGGTAGCTTTTAACCTCATCTTGCATTTATGAAAACAAAGTATGATTTGATTGTGATCGGGGCTGGTTCTGGCGGCCTCGTCGTGGCGACTACTGCGAAACGTAGAGGGATGCGGGTAGCCATGCTCGAAAAACATAAGATCGGGGGAGAATGTACGCACTCTGGCTGTGTGCCGAGTAAGGCCCTGATTCAAAGCACCAAACAATTGGCTGCCTTGGCCCATACTACTCAATATGGTCTACCGGGGATTCCTGCTGTCAAAGCTGACTTTGCCTCTGTAATGGAACATGTCGATAGCATCGTGCAGGGGATTTATGCCCACGAAACGCCTGATGTTTGGGAGGCGCAGGGGATAGAGGTTTTTGTCCACGAATCTGGGGCTAAGTTTTTAGATGCCAATACGGTCAGTATCGGTCCTGATATTTTGAAGGCAGATCACTTTGTTTTGTGTACGGGTTCTTCGCCTCGCGAAATTGATTTACCAGGCAGCGATGAAGTAAATTTCCTGCACAACGAAAACTTCTGGGATCTGCGCAGGCAGCCTAAGTCTATGTTATTTATTGGCGGTGGGGTCATCTCTGCTGAGTTAGGGCAATCCATGGCAAGACTTGGTACTCAGGTTAGCATTATGGACCGCAACGAACGCATGCTCAAAGTGGTAGATGATGAGGTGGCCGAGGTCATATTTGAAGAATTTCGTTCCCTCGGCATTCAGCGTATCGGCCGGGCTGAGCTCAAGGGTTTTCGCCAAGAAGGAGATGAGACTGTCACTATGATTGAGGTAGATGGGATTGCGCAGGAGTTGAGGACGGAGTCTGTTTTTCTGGCCGTCGGCCGAACGCCTAATCTTAATGGGCTAGATCTAGAAAAAGCAGGTGTAGCGTTCTCGGAACGAGGCCTCAAAGTAAATGAATACCTGCAAACCACCGCTCCCAATATTTATGCCTGTGGAGATGTGGCCACGCCAGCCAAATTTACCCACGTCGCGGCTTATCAGGCGGTTGTTTGTGTGGACAATATCCAAAAAGGTAACCACCGTACCAATGATCTAGGCATCTTGCCTTGGGCGATATTTACCGATCCGGAAATCGCGCATGTGGGCCTCAGCGAAAAGCAAGCCATCGCTCAATACGGAGAGGAAAACATTCAAGTCTTCAAGGTCAATGCTACAGTGGATCGCTTTATCACCGACGGCAAGACCAAGGGCTTCCTAAAGGTGATTTTTGGTCCTAATGACAAGGTTTTGGGCGCAGACGCCATCGGTGCCCATGCTGGAGAATGGACGCAGATGCTGACACTGGTGATGAAGCATGATTTGCCGCTCGATGAGTTTGTCTATACGATTTACTCTTATCCGACCTATTCGGAGATTGTAAAGAAGGCGATTACGCGTTA
>CAZHOC010001472.1:0-1874 GCA_964534295.1 uncultured Bacteroidia bacterium
GAACGCTCAGCTCTAATTTCCCGGCGGCCTATCCGGGTGGCAAAGTAAGCCTTGACCTACAAATTGAAGGGGGGACTCCTAGCCTAGTCGAGTTTTTTGAAGGAGATAGTCTACTCGGCCAACTGACCCAAGCACCCTTTTCCTTTGATGCTACTGATCTTCAAGTGGGTCGTCATACCTTTTACGCCAAAATCTATGATGGCGCCAACTTCAATTTGAGTAATCTGGTCGGTGTGGTAGTAGGCGAACAACTGCCTTACTCTGGCTATCCAATTGCGATCCCCGGCGATTTAGAAGCTGGTCGATTTGACATTTTCGAAGGCGGAAATGGCCAAGGTGTTTCCTACAATGATGCCAGCACCAATAATAACGGCAACTTCCGAGAAAACGAATATGTAGATAACAGCTTAGCCGGCAATGAAGGTGCGATCGTCAGCTTTATCAATGCTGGCGAATGGCTGGAGTATACGGTTGAAGTCAGCCAAGCAGGCTTGTATGACCTAAATCTCCGCTATGCTAGCGGCAATAGTGCCGGTGGCGGACCGCTTTACCTACTTTCTGACGGAGATACGATTAGTCCTGCGATTGGCTTTGGCGATACCGGTGATTGGGATAATTGGGCCAATCGCCTTGTAACAGGAATCCCGCTCAAAAGCGGTCGCCAAATCTTACGCATTGCGTTTGAACAAGGAGAGTTTAACCTCGGGAGATTAACGTTCACCTACAGTGGACCGCTTCCTTACGATCAGCCTATTGCCGATGCCGGAGAAAATATACTCGTCCAACTCCCACAAAGCAGCACGCCTCTAGATGCGAGTATGAGTAGTGATCCGGGCAACAATCCATTGACCTACGAATGGACGCAAATTTATGGCCCGTCTACTTTGAGCTTTACGGATCCGACGATTGCTCAGCCCACAATTTCGACTTTGGAAGATGGGGTTTACCGCCTGCAGCTAAAGGTCGACAACGGCATGTATAGTGATATTGATGATATCTATGTCATCTCCAACACGACAGGCGAAGTACCGCCAAAGGTTTCGATCCTTTCTCCTGCGGATAACGCTTCCTTCTTTGAAGACGCCAGCATCGATATCGCAGCGGTGGCTTCAGATTTGATTGGAGATGTTGTGAGAGTAGACTTTTATGCGGATAGCGTATTTGTGGGCAGCAGCAACACAGCGCCCTACGAAACCAATTGGATGCCAGCCATCGGAAATTATGCAGTAACGGCCGTAGCTACGGATGATGATAGTAGTCAAACGATTTCTAAGGCCATCCAAATCACTATTGAGGAGGCCCCGAGCTGTAAAGGCACTTCGCCCAATGGAGATTACCTCTATGAGTTTTCGGATGCAAACAACAATCCTACGCTGACCTTCATTCCTTCCATTCCTGGAGTGGGAAGCCCTACTTGTATCTTGTATTATGGTTCGGATGCGGGTGCCCTGCCGGGTTATGGGGTTACGCCCAATGTACCTTTCCAACTCAATGCGGCGGAAGGTTCGACTATTTACTTTTACTACACTTACTCCTATCCGGGACAGGGTGAAAAGAACAATGCCGATAACAAGATTAGCTATCTAGTCGGCAGTTGTAAAGCAGAGTTGAGTTCTTCTATTGATCCTACAGCTGCGCTGAACGTTAAGTTTTATCCCAATCCGGTTAACGACATCTTGCATGTAGAACTGCCACAGGGACAAAATGAGATTATCGTCTATAGCCTTACTGGCCAAGAAGTAGATCGCATCGATGTACGTTCTACTCAGCTTGATTATGACATGAGCACTTTTGAAGCGGGGGTTTACCTGTTTAAGGTGCGTAATGGCGATCGCTTTGAGATGTTTAAAGTATTAAAATAGAGTATTTCAAAT
>CAZHOC010001473.1:0-1874 GCA_964534295.1 uncultured Bacteroidia bacterium
GAAAGCAGGCTTACTGCCCGCAAAAGACACTGGCGAAATTGTCGCCTTTATCAAACGCTTCTATGACTTCTGGACCATAGGAGAGGAGCACTTTGAAGCGATCTGCAGCTTGGCTCTCAACGATAAGAAAAATCAAGCAGGCAAAATCCTCTGCACCTTCCTCGAAGGAGTCGGACAGTTTCGTATCAATCAAGAAATCAGTGCTGAGGATATCCAAGCTGGCCTACGCTTTTTCAACCAAGTAATCTAAGATGGCTCTCATCAAACCCTATAAAGAATTTCATCCGGGCTTTGGTCCTGAGGTTTTTCTCGCCGAGAACGCTACCATCATTGGAGAGGTGCGCATTGGGGCTCAAAGTAGCGTCTGGTACCAGGCTGTATTGAGAGGAGATGTAGGGGCTATCCTGATCGGAGAACGCTCAAACATACAAGACGCCGCTATTTTGCACTGTACCACGGGTGGAACGCCTACCATCGTGGGAAATGATGTAGTAGTAGGGCACAGAGCTGTATTGCATGGCTGTACTATCGAAGACGAAGTCTTGGTGGGGATGGGGGCGATCATCTTAGATGGGGCAGTAGTACAAAAACATTGTATCGTAGCAGCAGGAGCACTCGTTTCCGAGGGGAAAATCCTCGAAAGTGGCTTCTTATACGCTGGCGTTCCTGCGAAGCAGATCAAAAAAATCAGCCCCGAGCAAATCGAAATGATCCGCTACGGAGCAAGCGCTTATGTGGAGAAGGCGAAAGAGTATTTAAAAAGCCGCTGAGACCAATAGATTGATTGGCTTCCTACGAGATTTTTGAATATTTTCCGGTTCAAATAAATGCTCGTATGCGAACGATTACCCCCTCCGAACTTCCTGTCCCAGAACTGCACCAATTATTGGTAGGTTCCATTGGGCCGCGACCGATTTGTTTTGCTTCCACTATCTCCGAAGACGGTCAGCCCAACCTAGCGCCTTACAGCTTTTTCAATGTCTTTAGTTCTAATCCGCCGACGATGATTTTTTCATCCAATCGCCGGGTTCGCACCAATACGACCAAAGACACCCTACACAATGTGGAGGCGACTCGAGAAGTGGTAATCAACGTAGTCAATCATGCGATTGTGCATCAAATGGCTTTGACCAGTGTGGAGTATCCCTCAGATGTGGATGAATTTGCCAAGGCAGGGCTAACCCCCATTGCCTCGGAGATCGTCAAACCCTTTCGGGTCAAAGAATCTCCTGTGCAGTACGAATGCGTTGTGAAAGACATCTTGCCCTTGGGCGAGCATGGAGGGGCGGGGAATTTAATTATTTGTGAGGTCGTCAAAATCCATGTGCATGAGGACATCTATGATGACTTTGGGAAGATCGATCCGCACAAAATTGACCTCATGGGCCGCCTCGGCCGCGCCTTTTATTGCCGCGCCTCTGGCAGCAATGTGTATCCCATCGTCCAAGACGTCAAAACTTTAGGGATCGGAGTCGAAAATCTTCCCGAAGATATCCGTACTAGTCGTGTATTGACCGGCAATAACTTGGCTCAATTAGCTTCAGTAGCAGAAATCCCAGTCTCTGACAATAGTGCTCGCACTGATCCTCGCGTTCTCAATGCGCTTTCCAGCCCATCGAGCAAGCGTACCTTCCATCTACATAACTATGCCAAAGCCTTACTAGAGTCAGGCGATGTCAAAAGAGCCTGGCAGGTATTATTGGTGTAAGAATCTTAGCCACGCGGCGACAAATTGCGTAAATAGCATTAGATGAAAAGGAGTTTAGGTATCCTCTTAGTGGTTTTGTCGCTGATGCTGCTGGTAATTGGCGTTTTGTGGCTACGGCAACCCGGTTTGATCAGGGCATACTTTGTCGATTGGTCAGACTTTGAGG
>CAZHOC010001474.1:0-1874 GCA_964534295.1 uncultured Bacteroidia bacterium
AAAACCTCATCAAAGGTGGCCGCTGCCAAATTGGATATGGTTTCCTGGTTTAGCTTTTCCAAGTCTCGCCCCGTGTAATGCGGGTATTCATTCAGATAGTCCGTGGCCGCGGTAAGATAAAGATCAAGCTTTGGGGTAGCCTCGATTTTTAGCCGCCCCTGATCAAAAGACACCTTAGCCCCATGCGCGTCGATACTCATCCGGCTTTCGAAAGCCATACCATTATTCGACAAGGTCCCAGCCATGATGAGCTCATTACCCTCCAAACGAATCTGTCGCTCCTCATGTAGGGAGGTCAATTCAATTTCATAAGCCACCCCCTCTGCTGCATCATTCTCAAAACGGAAAACCAATGCTCGCTTTGGATAGGAAGCAAAGTAAGTGCGTTGGTGCTTAACTCCACCCGACTCGAAACTAACCCGACCGACAGCTTCATTGATATCAAGTTCACGCTGATAGTTAGTTACCACCCCCGTTAAGGAAGGTCGTATGTACACTTCTCCAAATGATTGATAGGCTCCGTAGACAACCCAACGACTGTCACCTTCGTTTGCTTTGATGACGCCAGTCAGTTCTTTGCGGGCTAAGGCATGTGCTTCCTCGTATTTTTTGGCCTCCAACAATCGGCGCACCTCAGGTAGGGATTGATAAGCTCCTGGCCGATTGCCCCCATTGTATGCTGTCCATTCCCCTTTTCCACCGCTCCAAAGCGATTCTTCATTAAACTGAATACGTTCTTCCTTCGCACCACCAAAAAACATAGCGGCCAAATAAGCATTGCCAATGGGTAAGGCCTCTTGCATCCAATCTTCAGCGGCTTGTTCGTACCATAATTTCAATTCCGTCTCCGGTAGGTGCGTATCATGATCAGCATGATGGTGGTGATGATGATCATGATCATGTGCATGTGCATGGTCACCCGTACAAGCTGGGAAAAGGAGCAAGAGGAGCAATAGAGATGGGATATATTTCATCGTCTTGATTTGTATCCAAAAAGCAATTATGCAGCTGACTACGTAAAAGGGCCTTTAGTTCACAACAATTTCTCCGACAAATAGCCAAGCGGGCTGTCCTTCTCCAGCGTGGCCGGCGGGAATGCGGTCTTGATGCCTGGCGGTCACTTTCAAAAACTGGATGGCTTCATCTTCGGTGATGTTGATCTTTGGATTAGCTACCTTTTCTTCGCTACTTATGGTACTAACAGTACCTATCTCTTTATAATCCTTGCCATTAACTGAGGAAAATACTTGGAGTTCCGTAGGAAGGAAAATCCAGGAACCGTTATCCTGAAAAAACCGGCAAGAGATTTCACTAACGTTCAATGGCTCTCCCAGGTCAATCACTCCTTCAAAATCGACTCCATTGAAGCCCAACCACTCTTGATCAGAGAACCTTCTATCGCTCCCATATACGCCATTGACAATGGCCTGCGGTCCTCCTGCGCCATACTTCTGAGCAGGCAGCTCTGACAGCTCAATTGAACTCCCTACGGCCTGGTGCAGCTCCACAAAGCCTTCCCATATCCCACCTTGCTGTCGGCCATTCACAAAATTGGCGGCCTTAATCGCGCTGGTTTCATTGATCTCAATCGGCCCTTCGTATTTCGTGGAACCTGCCGTTGGCGTACTGCCATCCAAGGTGAAAGTGATACTGCTCGTTGGATGTAAAGTGGAAAGATTCACTTTGGGAACTCCATCCTTCAAACTGATGGTTCCCGAGGGATCAAACACACGGGCTGCCACATTCACCCCATATGCCTCTAGCCGAGGGAAATGCTCAATCAGACGCCCGATAAAACTTTGAAAACCCCTCTGTTCCTTTGGTGACCACAGCACCTCGGCCATGGCTGTCGCACGAGGATAAACCATATAGTC
>CAZHOC010001475.1:0-1872 GCA_964534295.1 uncultured Bacteroidia bacterium
AGGAACCCTCATTACGGAAAGACACCGTATTCCCACCCCTCAACCTGCAACCCCCAAAGCAGTAGCGAGAACTGTAGCAAAGCTATGTGAGCACTTTGATTGGAATGGGCCAATCGGCGCAGGCTTTCCGGCAGCTATCCAAAATGGCATAGCGAGAACCGCCTCAAATATTGATGACAAATGGATTGGTGTCAATGTTGAAGAGATTTTTGCAGAAGCCACAGGCTGCAAAGTGAAAGTGGTCAATGATGCTGATGCTGCAGGCTTAGCGGAAGCTACTTTTGGTGGTGGAAAAGGTCAAAGTGGCCTAGTTGTATTACTAACACTGGGTACCGGCATTGGTAGTGCTCTTATCCTAGATGGAGTATTGGTACCAAATACTGAATTCGGCCATCTCAAGTTTAAAGGCGGGATCGCTGAGCATTATGCGGCTGATTCAATCCGCAAAAAGAAAGATCTGGGCTGGAAAGAATGGGGTAAGCGACTCAATGAGTACCTCAATCACGTTCATAGAATCTGCTACCCAGATGTGATCATCTTGGGAGGTGGCGCAAGTAAAAAGTTTGAGAAGTTTTCTAAAGAGCTTGACGTTCCTACTCCTATCCGCCCCGCGGAACTCTTAAACCAAGCGGGTATCGTAGGTGCCGCTTTGGCTGGAAGAAATCTTTAAGCTCCCCTATTTGTTTAAGCGTTCGACGAAGGCGAGAAAAGACTCTTTATAGGAATTGCTGATAGGAATTTCTTTATCGTCTATCGTAACTCTATTGTTCTGAATCAATTGGATGTGGTTGAGTCCAATGATATAGGATTTATGCACTCGCATAAAATCTGACTCAGGCAATTTGTCCATCATTTTCCCCATACTCATCAAAGTCATGATGCGTCGTTCTGGAGTGTGAACAGCCACATAATCCCGCATGCCCTCTATATACAGTATCTCCCCAAGATTCACCTTAAAAAAGCGAGTGTCAGATTTGATGAACATATAGTCCTTTATGTCTGGCGCTTCGTTTGACTTTTCATCAAGGGCTTCTTGGGCTCTTACAAAGCCCACTGCCTTATTGATTGCCTTAAGAAAGCGATCCAAGGAAACCGGCTTGAGCAAATAATCAATCGCCCCCAATTCATAGCTATCTACTGCATATTGGGAATAGGCGGTAGTAAAGACAATCATGGGTTTGTAAACCAAGCTTTCCAGCAATTGGATGCCGGTCAAATCCGGCATTTGAATATCGAGAAAGATTAGGTCCACTTTATTGTCCTGCAAAAATGAAATCGCCTCCAATGGATTTTCAAAAGCCATTAATAGATCTAAATCTTCGCTTTTTGCCGCAAAACGTTCAATTACCTCTAATGCTAAAGGCTCATCATCTATGGCAACTGCAGTTAATTTCCTCATAAATTCAGCGTTAAAACGACCTTGAATCGATCGGCTTGGTTATGTATATCTATCAGATAGCGATCAGGATATAAAAGTTGTAATCTTTTCTTAACATTTTCCAATCCGATACCTTCATAGCCACTATGATCAGAAGTACGGCTTTGATGAATAGGGTTCTCTACTTCAAATTGCAATCGGTTACCCTCCAATTTAAAGCTGATAAAGATATCAGACGGCTTGGCAGTGCTAATCCCAAACTTGAAAGCATTTTCGATGTAGGGGATAAATAGCATGGGTGCTACCTTTTGATCGTTAATCGGACCTTCGACTTGCATCAAAATTTTGACCTGTTTATTGACTCTTAGGCGCTGTAGATCAATATAATTTTGAATGTAGTTGATTTCTCTTTCTAAGGGTACAAAGGTGTCGTTGGACTCATATAGGACATAGCGCATCATGCCCGATAGCTTTTCAATCCCATTTGCGGTAGG
>CAZHOC010001476.1:0-1871 GCA_964534295.1 uncultured Bacteroidia bacterium
AGAGATGCTAGCAATTGCGAACTATACCTAGTGGAGGGCGACTCGGCCGGTGGTAGTGCTAAGCAAGCACGAGACCGAAAATATCAAGCAATTTTGCCGCTTAGGGGTAAAATCTTGAACGTAGAAAAAGCGCACCCTTCTCGTATCTACGAAAACGAAGAGATCAAAAATATTGTGCTTGCCCTTGGTATCACCGGTATCGGCCAGCATGAAGAGCTAAATATTGAAAAGTTACGCTATCATAAGCTGATCATTATGACTGATGCAGACATTGATGGTAGTCATATCCGTACCCTTTTATTGACGCTTTTTTATCGCTACCTACAGCCGCTAATCGAAGCTGGTCACGTTTTCATCGCTACTCCACCTTTGTATTTGGTCAAAAAGGGCAAAAACGAACGTTATTGCTGGAGTGAAGAAGATCGCTTAGCAGCCATTAAGGATATGGCCGACGGTGATGAAAACAAAGTACATATCCAGCGTTACAAAGGTCTGGGAGAGATGAATCCTTCTCAGCTTTGGGATACGACCATGGACTATGACAAGAGAACCCTTCAGCGTGTTACCATTGAAAGTGCCGCTGATGCAGACCGTCTCTTCTCTGTTTTGATGGGGGATGATGTCCCACCAAGACGTGAGTTTATCGAGCGAAATGCAAAATATGCCAACATAGATATATAAGTCTGGTTTTCAGGCAATTAAAAAAGGAGAGCTTCCCAAAAGCTCTCCTTTTTTGCATTTGAAGCTGTAAGAAATGATTAAATGCCTAGCAATATTGACCATAACTTCTGTGTAATATAGGTATTCACACTCAGGCATACGCCTCTCACACATTTTATATTTCAAGTCATTTTTTCATGAGAAAACTCAACCTTTTTCTACTACTAGCCGGCCTTTTGCCAGGCTTTCTTGCAGCTCAGACACTAGAGCGTAATTGTTCTACCAACGACTATCTTGAGCTGCAAATGCAGCAAGACCCGAGCTTGCAAATGCGTATGGATCAAATCGAAAGATTTACCCAAGACTACGTTAACAGTGCCCAACAATCTGGACAGAGAGTTTCCGGTGTGATTACGATTCCTGTAGTTGTACACATTGTCTATCGTAACAATACCCAAAACATTTCTGATGCACAGATTCAATCCCAGATTGACATCCTCAATGAAGACTTCCGCCGCACCAACAGTGATGCGGATAATGTATGGTCTCAAGCCGATGATGTAGAGATTGAATTTTGCTTGGCTACAGTTGACCCCAATGGCAATTCCACTAATGGTATCACCCGCACCTCGACTCGTAAGCGTTCCTTTAGTTATTCAAACGATGGAGTAAAATTCAACAGTTCTGGCGGTAAAGATGCTTGGCCAGCCGCTGATTATATGAATATGTGGGTATGTAATCTAGGTAGCGGCCTCCTTGGCTATGCTCAGTTTCCTGGTGGTTCTGCAGCTACTGATGGTATCGTAATAGATTACGCCTACTTTGGTAATATTGGTACTGCTACCGCTCCTTTCAACTTAGGTCGTACTGCCACACACGAAGTGGGGCATTATCTTGGCCTTCGCCATATTTGGGGAGATGGTCCTTGCGGAGCAGATGATTTTGTTTCAGATACGCCTGAATCCGATGCTTCTAATGGCGGTTGTGCACTAGGTCATGTAAGCTGCGGCTCCGTTGATATGGTGCAAAACTATATGGATTACTCTGACGATGCCTGCATGAATCTATTTACCGTAGGTCAAGGTACGCGTATGCGCTCTTACTTTGCCGCTGGTGGCTCCCGTGCAAGTCTACTCAACTCTAATGGTTGTGGTAATGGCACTGGTGGTAATCATTGTACCAATGGGGTACAAGATGCAGATGAATCATCT
>CAZHOC010001477.1:0-1869 GCA_964534295.1 uncultured Bacteroidia bacterium
TGGAGCATAAGAAGGGCACTCCTTCTTCTCGCTTTGGCAGGCTGTTCAAAAATCTTCCTGCCCTTAACTTAGCCGACGAAACGCTCGTGAAATTGGGTGCCAAAGATGGCCCCATGGATGGTGGACGCGGAAAAGACGCAACCCTGTCCATTCCCCTTGGGATGGTTTTTCTGGGGCAATTTATCGATCACGATATCACATTAGATGTCACTTCTCGCCTCGACCGAATAAACGATCCTAACGCGACCCAAAACTTCCGGACGCCCACTTTGGACCTTGATTGTGTATACGGTAGCGGCCCTGAAGCCACTAACTTTCTTTATGCCAAGGGCAGGTATCTCCTGACCGCTGCTGATGGAACCGCCCTAGCAGAGCAAGCAGCCGAATTTCGGGCGCATGATTTGGTGCGTAGCTCAGAAGGAGTTGCTATTATTGGGGACCCTCGTAATGATGAAAACCGTATTATTTCTCAATTGCAATTGGCCTTTATTCGCTTTCACAATGAAGTGGTAAAAGGTCTCGAGGCTGAAGGGGTCGATGAGGAAGAGTTATTTGAAGAAGCGAGCCAATTGGTGCGCTGGCATTATCAATGGATAGTCGTTAATGAATTTTTGCCATTGATGATCGGCCGAGCCAAAGTAGATCAGTTTCTGCAAAAGCGCGATTTTTATAAGCCTAAAAATGCTTTCATCCCGATCGAGTTTGCGGCGGCGGCTTATCGATTTGGGCACTCTATGGCGCCACATCGTTTGAAGGTAAAGACTTCGCAAGAAAACGCTGTGGATCTGTTCGGGCCTAGCCTAGGTCGTGGCTTCACGCCAATAAACAACCTTGGGCAAGTTGTAGACTGGGAGATGTTTTTTGATATCAATCTTGCCAAGCCTGCTCAGCGGGCCAATAAATTGGATATTGAATTAGCAGAAGACCTTTTAAATCTTCCATTTATCGAGCCACCTGCGGAGAGATCCTTAGCTACCCGAAACCTGCAACGAGGGCAAAGTTTCTTACTCCCTTCAGGAGAGGCTTTAGCGGCAGCAATCGGAGTGAGCCAAACGGAGATCGATCAAGTTAAGGCCTTCGTAGCTGAAAGTGTGAATGGACATGATATTGATCTATCGGCGGGCACACCGCTCTGGTACTATATTTTGGCTGAGGCTCAAATTGCAGGGCATATACCGACAGAGGGTTTGGGACCGCTTGGCGGAACGATTGTAGGAGAAACCCTCATTGGTTTGCTGGCCCTAGATAAGACTTCTTATCTCCATCAGCCAGATTGGCGTCCAAGCTTGGGCAACGGCCTACACTTTACGATGGCAGATCTATTGACTTATAAAGCTAAGACAGACAGTCATGTTACAGCTTAGTATAGCTTAGTTAAGTGGTACTTATTGCGGCCCCTAGCGGGTCGCATTTTTTGTTTTTAGGCTATGGTATTGGTTTAGGTTTCGGATGAATAATACTTATCTTACCCCTCAGATACTTCCCCTAATTACGTCATACTTAGAAGATTGCACCATTTTAAGTACGCACGTCCATGTATCAGCTCAAAATACTCGTAGTCGAAGATGATATTTTCATTGCCCAAGACATAAAAGAATGTCTGGAATCTCATGACTACTACATTACGGATATTGCTTACCAGGTAGAGGATGCCTTGGCTTGCCTCTCACAAGAAATCCCAGACCTAGTCTTGCTGGATATTAATTTAGGCCAAGGGCCTGATGGGGTTACGCTCGCCCAGCAATTACAGACGCAATATCAAATTCCTTTTGTTTATCTGACTTCCTATGCCGACAAGGCAACGCTCGAAAGAGTCAAGCCTACCAGGCCACTAGCGAATATCGTCAAACCCTTTAGCGAAAAGGACCT
>CAZHOC010001478.1:0-1869 GCA_964534295.1 uncultured Bacteroidia bacterium
AATATTGAGCCTGTTAGCATACGAAAGCTGACAGAGGAAATTGAACAGTACTACACCGTCCACTTAAAGGAACTAGCCGATAAGGAACTAGCGTTTACACTTAAACAGCCTGAGTACTGCCAGGAACTTGACGAAGTGGCCCTGGAATCTGTTCGTTTAAAGCAAGTTCTCAATAACTTGATCGATAATGCAATAAAGTATAGCATAAAAGGCTCTATCAACCTGTCTTATACCTATGATAACACTAACATCGTCTTCACAGTAGAGGATAAAGGCATGGGTATTCCACAACCTATGGTGAAGAAGATTTTCAATCGTTTTGAGCAGGTGACAGAAGCGGGATCAATCTCTGAAGGTGTCGGGCTCGGTCTTTCCATTGTCAAGGGTATAGTAGATGCAATGGGAGGTAAGGTCAAAGTTGAGTCTATGGTCGGAATAGGTAGTAGTTTCTCAGTCTCAATTCCCTATGAAACTGTGAGTCTGGAAGTTCAGGATGAGAGGGCTAGCGTTATCAGTAATAAAGAGGAAGTAAAAAAAGTCTTGCTAGCTGATGATAGTCCAGCCATACAGCTGTATTTCCGGCAGGTTTTTGAACAAATCGGTGTTGACTTCATAATCGTTAATGATGGTAGCAAAGCAGTGCAGGCCTTCACTGACAATCCTGATATTGGTTTGGTTCTTTTAGATATCAAAATGCCTAAAATGAGTGGAGATGTTGCTTTCCAGAAGATCAGAGCGCTCAATCAAGAGGTTCCCATTGTTGCTCAATCTGCTTTTGCCATGAATGATGAGATCAAGAAATATACGGACTTAGGCTTTACAGACTACTTAACAAAACCCATTGATATGGAGAAGCTACTGCGTTTACTCAACAAGTCGAATAACTAAAGCTTATGTCTAGCATAAAGTCTATAAAGATAAGAGTCTAGGCATTCTAAGGCGATGTTGCGAAATTGGAAGGCATAACGGTGCTGTAATAAACACAATTATCAAAGAGACAGACTCGTATGAAGTAGTATACGACAAAGAGGCCGGTTGCATTGTGCATAAAGTTCATCGCTTTCTAGTTACAGATGAGTGGAAAGAGTTACTCTCACAAGGTCAAGAATACTTTGAAGAGAACAACTTGAGTCGCTGGATATCAGATAATCGTGAGCTCCCTACCATACACAGTAATATCGACAAATGGTTAACTGAGGAGTGGATTCCAAAGATGGTAGCATTAGGATGGAAGAAATGGGCAGTGATAGAGCCTGAGATTAGTGAAGGCAAGCGAAACCATAAGAAGTACAAGCAATTTTTTGAGGAAGTAGGGGTAGAGATTCAAAGCTTCACCGAGTTGGACAGCGCCCGCCAATGGATCAGGGACTGACAGTTAGCGTTAGTTGCATGTTTTTTGGTAGGGAATGTCGGGACCTACAAATTCATTCCACTCTAGTACTGACAGCTCTCGATCTAAGATTTGACAGATTCGCTCTGCAAGGGCGTCAGGGGTTGTAGGCCAGGTTCTGATGTATTCATCTTTGCTACCTGTAATTACCATCGAACCCGTCGGATCAAAGCTTCCCGTCATCACCCAGTCATCGTGATCATCTATAACGATTGGCAGCTTCCTGGAATCATTAAGATACCAAATACGCGCTGTACCATCCCTACTAGTTGTAAGGAGCAAACTGTTGTCCGGACTAAATTCAATATCTGTAATTGCACTGGAGTGACCAGAGATTAACCGCTCTAACTTTTTTTTATTGATGTTCCAAAGGATAGCATCTCCTCTTTCGCGTCCAATAGCTAACAGCTTCCCATCAGGACTGATGTCGAGGCAATTTATCGCTGGGCGTCCAAGATCATGTCCAAAATAGGACTGCT
>CAZHOC010001479.1:0-1868 GCA_964534295.1 uncultured Bacteroidia bacterium
GTGCTAGAAAACAAAGGCATCGAAGCGATGCTAAACATTACGCTTTGGAGCTCTAATAAAGGATTCTTAAGGACCTCTTTCAACTTTAGCCGTAACCGCAACTATGTAGTCAGTCTAGGCGATGGGGCAGAAATCCTTGAACTCGCCAACATTTGGGGCCTAAATGGGCCGGCGATTGCTGTCCGAGCGGGCGAGCAGTATGGTACTATTATCGGTTACGATTATGTCCGCCACGAAAACGGCGAGCCCATCCTCAATAATGAAGGCACTCACTATGAGATCAGTGATTCAAGAGTGCCCATCGGCAATGCCTCTCCAGACTTTATCGGTGGCTGGCGGACCAAGTTTCGCTATGGTGGTTTCAGCTTGGAGACCTTGATTGATACCAAGTGGGGCGGTGATATTTATGCGGGTTCTTATGTTATCGGTCTGCAAACGGGCCAGAGTCCTAGCACTTTGTTGGAGCGTGAAGGTGGAGGCTTGCCTTATACTGATCCTTCTGGGCAAACCCGCAATATTGGGGTGGTACTACCTGGGGTTACGGCTGATGGTACGCCCAATGAAGAGGTAGTGCACTACTATTTTAAGTATTTGCCGAACGCAGGTGGTTGGGGGCGTTTCTTATCTACGCCAGGAATCATTGAAAATACCTGGGTCAAAATGCGAGAAGTAGCCTTTTCTTATACCGTCCCAGAACAACAAATCCAGAAGACCAATATCTTCCAAGGCTTCAATATCTCCTTGGTAGGCCGTGATCTTTTCTATCTCTACACCACCTTACCGGATCGTATCAATCCTGAGGGTAGCAATGGTTCTGGTAATGCACAGGGCCTCGAATGGGCTTCATTCCCGGGTATGCGATCATTTAGTGTCAGAGTTCAAGCCAATTTCTAATTCGCCTCATCATGCATAAGCAACAAAATATACATACAGCGTCTTCTGGTTTGGTGGTCCTGCTTCGCAGAACGAAAAGACTAGAGATAAGCGTTCTGCGCAGCAGTAAAAAAACTACTCTCATCGCTGCCCTAGTGCTCCTCTTTAGCTTCACTGCCTGCGATCAAGGCTTTGAGGAAATTAACCGCAATCCCTTCGCGCCTACTACAACGGATATTGGACCCTTGTTCAATCAAGTGATTAGTAGTCTGCGCTTGGGCTGGAATGAGCAGTTTTATCTGCACAATGAGAAGTTGTATCAAGTAACGCAGCAGGCCTCTCTGACGGCAGAAACCTTTCAAAATATCAATCTCGGCACCGAAGAAGTTTGGAGTCAGTATTATACAGCACTGGCGCATATCCGCGAGATTGAGCGACGGTTTGAGGAGTATGAGGGAGAGCAAGAAGCGCTCAATAATGTCAAAGCCCAGACGAAGATCATCTTAGCTTATAAGACCTTTCGCATTACTGATCTCTTTGGGGATATGCCTTTCTCGGAAGCGGGCAAAGCTTTTCAAGGAGTCGAAAATGTGCGCCCTGGCTTTGATAGCCAAGAGTCGATCTATAAGTTTTTGTTGGAAGAGTTGGCCTGGGCGGTTGAGAATATCAACCTAGATCCAGCGGCAACAACGGCTGCAGGCACGCCTTATGTGAGCTATGGCAACTTTGATACTTTCCTCAAGGGTGATATGCGGATGTGGATCAAATTTGCCAATTCTCTGCGTTTACGTCATGCGGTCCGCATGGCGGACAAAGATCCGGGCTACGCCAATCCGATCCTCCAGCAAATCATTGAAGATAATGCGCTGCTCATCGACGATGGGGAAGACGTGCTCATGATGCCCTCGGAGCAAAACTGGCTCAATCAAGGCCTAAACTGGTCCTTTAGAGAGCACAAAAAACTCCGTATGGGTAGCACCATTTGGGAAGAGCTA
>CAZHOC010001480.1:0-1866 GCA_964534295.1 uncultured Bacteroidia bacterium
GAAGCAAATAAGGTCAGCGAGCCATGATCTTTATAAGTATTGATCCCTTTACTGATGGCAATCCCAATCGGGGCAGAAACACCATAAATTTGACCATTATTGACAGGCAAACCTTCCAGATATTCGATCCCATAAAATCCTCCTACATAGGCATTGAGAGAGATATTCCATTGGGAGTATTTCTTGATTGAGGCGCTTCCTACTGGTAAGGCGACGGCTTCGATGGCGTAGGATATTTCTTCGGCAGTAGTTGCAGAAGCGACCGTGGCGATAAAACTGCTATAACGGATCAAATCCTGCTTTTGGTTGAGTTCGATGCCGACTAGGGAGGTTTGTAGGGCCTGCACTAGATTGACCACGGCTGAGTTGTAGTTTTTGAGCTCGAGGTCAATGTTCATATTGTTGACATGTCCCACAACCTGCAAAAAGGTCTGGTCGTAACTGCCTTTCAGTCCGAGTGCATCTTTAAAAGCGACACCTTCGGTCAACGCTCCGATAAATGCACTGGCAAAGCGATAATAACCATCTTTCATTTCTATGCCTTGCTCACGCCCTTCTTTGATCCGATCCACTTGGTCCTGAAAGCCTACCGCAAACTCCCCAAAGTTGCGCACATAACGACGGAAGATTTGGCGTTCATCCTCTTCATCGTCTAGCATCACCAAAAAGTCTCTTAGCTTGACTTTTTTGCCTCCGGTCTGAAAGCTGATGCCTTCAGCTCCAGCGTAGAGCAATCCCATGAAAATTTTGAGAGCAAAACGATTGTCTGTACTCAATAAAGCACGAAGATTGTCTCTCTTAAGCCAGCGTTGACCGTCTTGCATACCACTGGCCAGTAGGTCTAATACCTGAAATGAAGAGCGCAGATTGTAAACCGAAGAATCGGTTTGCCAATCGGCGGAGTAAGCAATATTATGAATCATCTGGCGGGGATCTGATCCCGCCACCATTTCTTGGGAGGTCGTCAAGGCCAAGGAGGCCAATGATTGATGGTAAGACTTCGCAAAAAGCGTATCATACTTAGGTAAATGAATGAGGCGATTGAGACTCAAGGGGATGGTCTGTAAGTCTTGACGGAAGGCCTCTTGCATACCTTCGGTAAAGTAGGAGTAACGATATACATCCTGATCGATGGTATGAAATACCTGATAAGTTTGTGGATAAAGAGTCCTCAATTCCAAAAAACGAGGATCTTCCAGAGCATCATAAAAGTGTCGAAAAAACGTCAGGTTAATTTCCTGCTTGGTCCGCTGGACCAAGAAGCGAGCCACTCCATCAACCAATTGGGTGACGGGCAGACCGCCTAGCCCTCCGCCTCCAGCACCTCCGCCAAGGCCTTCAAAATCATTACCACCGATAATCACACTACTAGAAGTGCCTGATAATGTATCCGGTATCAGGTCGGCCAAGATAGGATTATAGCTATCCAAGCTAGAATCATTGAGGCGATTAAATATTGCTGGTGCGGGCAACTCATCATCTTCTGGGAGGGCATCTGCCGGCAGATAGGACTTTAGGAGCGTAGCGACTACCTCAATATTATTGGTATTGGAGAGATCAAACTGCCCCCTACTGTCAATGACGACAGAATCAAGTTTGATGGCATCTAGATAAGTCTGGGCGTTAAGGAGGGAAAAGGGCAGTAGAGCGAAGAGAAGTAGGCTGTTACGTAACATGGGTTGGGAATGTTTTTTGAAAGGCCAACAGAGGATTGGGCTTGGGTTTAGGGCTGTCGCTAGGGAGTGATTTGGGAGCAAAGGCAAGTACACCTGCAGTATGTTGCTGAAGGATCGGCAGTATATCCTTGGGTTTGTAGTCAGGATTTTTTTGTAGGAGGGGCGAAAGAATCAACGCGCTCATGCCACT
>CAZHOC010001481.1:0-1866 GCA_964534295.1 uncultured Bacteroidia bacterium
CCTATCCTCCTCCTTCAATAGGTGAAGGTAGTCGTTCTGCTGATTGGAAAAAGCAAGGAAGATACTTGGCGCCATTCCACGGGAAGCTTGGAAACTTAATAGGGTTCTAGTATTCAATTCTAAGTAATCAAATATAACAAAATTTATGATCAGTGAGCCGCTTCCTTCCGGATTCTGTTCTCAACACCAAGTCACATTCAGCATTTAAATTTCTGACTTTAATGGTATCTTCTGCCCTAATTTTTCTGATGGCTATTTTCAAGTCTGACACATGCATCTACGTATAGTTATACTTTTACTAATTGGGGGCCTTGTGGCAGAAGCACAACCTCTCGATCTCTCCCTCTACCAGAATCTAAACATCCGCAATGTTGGCCCTGCCAATATGAGTGGTCGAATCACTACTATCGATGTAGTAGAAAGTAACCCGAAGATCATGTATGTCGGAGCTGCCTCTGGTGGAGTCTGGAAATCGGAGAATGGAGGTAGTGCCTGGCGCCCAGTTTTTGATGAGCAACCTACGCAAAACATAGGAGCCATCGCCATTCAACAGAACAATCCTAGTGTAGTCTGGGTCGGTACTGGAGAAGGAAACCCCCGAAACTCTATGAATCTTGGCATGGGTATTTTCAAGAGTTTGGATGGGGGACGGACTTGGCAACACCTTGGACTAGAAGCCACCAAGACCATCCATCGGATCATTATTGACCCAATGAATCCTGAAGTAGTCTATGTGGGAGCGATGGGCGATCCCTGGACACCTGGAAAAGCACGAGGTCTCTACAAAACGACCAATGGAGGAGAAAGCTGGGAGAAGATCTTATATACCAATGATCAATCAGGTATCGCAGATCTGGTCATGGACCCTCACAATCCCAATAAATTGATGGCCGCCGTTTACGAGCATCGTCGGACACCTTACTATTTCACCTCGGGCGGGCCTGGTTCTGGCCTATTTATGACCTATGACGGAGGCAAGAACTGGAAGCAACTAGGTGAAGCAGAGGGATTGCCTGTAGGAGAGCTGGGCCGGATCGGCTTAGCCATTGCACCATCAGACCCCAATCGGGTCTATGCCAAAATAGAAGCTAAAAAGAATGCCCTATATCGTAGCGATGATGGAGGAATGACTTGGCATAAAATCAACGATAATCCCCGATTCACCAACAATCGCCCCTTCTACTTCCAAGAATTGGCGGTAGATTCCAAGGACCCAAATCGTTTGTATAACATTTATCAACCCCTGCATGTCAGTTATGATGGGGGTAAGAATTTTGATCCTGTGCCCATGATCCCAGCAGACGAGACCAAAGGGATTCATGCCGACTTCCACGCCTTTTGGGTTAACCCTAATGACCCACAGCACTTTGTTATCGGTGGGGATGGTGGAATCGGGATTACTTATGATCATGGTAAGAGTTGGTACTTCCCTGAGAATATTCCAGTAGCGCAGTTTTACCACATTAATGCCGACAATGATCTGCCTTACAATGTTTACGGAGGAATGCAGGATAATGGCAACTGGTCGGGGCCGGCCTACACTTGGAAGCGAGGAGGCATTCGCACCTTGTACTGGCAATACCTCGTTGGAGGTGACGGCTTTTACATTGCGCCTGATGAGGACAATTCTCGCTTCGGCTACGGAACATCTCAGAATGGAGAGCTATACCGATACGATAAACTCACGGGCTATTATAGCAATATCAAACCTAGAATTGCTCCAGCCGGCGGCACTTTACGCTTCAATTGGAATGCTGCCTTTGCAAAAGATCCTTTTGATAAAAATTCAGTTTATTACGGCTCTCAATTCGTCCATAAGTCTACGGATCAGGGTGCGACCTGGGAGATCATCTCTCCTGACCTGTC
>CAZHOC010001482.1:0-1865 GCA_964534295.1 uncultured Bacteroidia bacterium
ATCCTGCCACGAATAGGGCGCCAATAGACGCACCTCCGCTTGCCAAGGAGTAAACGATCAGTACGTTGCTTGGAGGAATGATCAAACCGGTAACGGCAGAAGAAATGTTGACCGAAGCACTCATTTCAGGTTCATAACCGTCTTTGACCATGCGCTTGTGCATGACGCCCCCAATCGCTGAGGCCGAGGCTACTGCGGAGCCCGAAATCGCACCAAAGAGCATATTGGCAATGATATTGACGTGGGCTAAGCCGCCTGGCAACCAACCGATGAGTGATTTGGCAAAAGCGATCAGTCGATCGGCAATACCTCCTTGATTCATTAGCTGACCTGCCAAGATGAAAAAAGGGATCGCGAGCAAGGCGAAGCTATCCAGCCCGGTGCCCATGCGCTGGGCAATGGTGGTAAAGTCGGTAAGGGCCTCCATACTAACAAGTAGCGTACAGAGAGAAGAAAGGCCAATGCTATAGGCGATTGGCACCCCTAGCGCCAAGAAGGTCAAGAAAGTAAGGGCTAGGGTAAGTATTTCAAGCCATTCCATAGGAAGCTGTGATTTTGTAGTAGAGAGTAGTGTGAGTGATTAATCCGCTTGGAAAATGTCGCTGAGGGCGTAGTAAACGATCAGGATACCGCTAATGGGTAAAATGATGTAGACAATCCCCAAAGGAATGCCAATAGCGGCTGAGCTTTGCTCCAAGGCAAAAGTGAGGTAAACTAGGCGTCCTCCTCCGATCACCATCGCCAAAAAGGCAAAGATGACAATCAGCACATTGATGATGCGCTTTAGCAATTGTTGTCTTTTGCCTTCTAATCTTTGCGGCAATAAGTCGATGGCAAGGTGCATACCTTTGCCAGAGGCATAACTAGCACCCAGCAAGCCTAGCCAGATCAAAAGGAAACGTGCTAATTCCTCTGTGGCGGTGCTCGCCTGACTGATTACGCCCCATTTTGCGAGATAACGGGATAATACTTGCCAAGTCACGTTGACGACCATAAGCCCCATCAAGATGATTAGCACTTTTTCGAGTATAGAATCTATCGTCTTTCGCATAGCTTAGGGGTTGGCTTGAATTTCTTGGATGAGCTTATAAATTGCAGGTTCGTCTTGGTAGGCATCTAGTACCTTCGATACCTTATTCATAAAAGGATCTTTTTCAGGCCGAATAATGGTTACGCCATTTTCCTGCACTATGTCGAGCGCCTCTTTTTCGGCCTTGGCCCAAACTTCTCTTTCGTAAATCTTGGCATCGTTTACGGCTTTCATCAACCAGCCTTGCTCTTCTTCACTTAGTTTATCAAACTGTTCTGTACTCATGACCAAGACATCTGGCAGGGCTGTGTGCTCGTTGAGGGCATAGTATTTACATACTTCGTAATGGCGAGATGACAAAAAGCTAGGTGGATTGTTTTCAGCTCCATCGACTACTCCTTGCTGTAAGGCACTATAAAGCTCTCCCCAAGGGATTGGGTTGGCAGATCCGCCCATGGTATTGACCATTTCAGTAGCCGTTTTGGAGGGCATGACTCGGATTTTTAAGCCTTGAAGGTCGTCTGGATGATTTACGGGCTTGTCTATGGTATAGAAGGAGCGAAAGCCAGCATCAAAATAGCATAAGCCTTTGAGGCGGTATTTGCGTGGCTCTTCTAGCAGTTGTTGACCGATGGGGCCATCAAGTACAGAGAAGAGATGTTGTCGATCCCGAAATACATAAGGGAGTCCAAGGACTCTGATGTTGGGGGAGAAATTTTCTAAGACTCCGGAGGATACTTTTGTGATGGCGATACTACCAATTTGGAGCAACTCAACTAATTCACGCTCTTTGCCTAGTTGCTCACTCGGATAAATATCGATCAATAATCTTCCA
>CAZHOC010001483.1:0-1864 GCA_964534295.1 uncultured Bacteroidia bacterium
CACAATATGTCGGCCAATCGGTAAATTATTATTTTGTGGCCTTAGCGGACCAAGCTGCTGTAGAGCAGACGAGTCCAGATATGCGCGCTTTGGCTAAGCTGGAAAAAATTGGGGTAATCGTCAGCGCGCCAGGAGATGAGGTCGATTTTGTTTCACGCTTTTTTGCCCCTAAGGCGGGCATAGATGAAGATCCTGTTACGGGCTCTGCTCATTGTGCTTTGATCCCTTACTGGGCGGAGCAATTGGGCAAAAACGCTTTGAGTGCTTGGCAGATTTCCCCACGAAAAGGCATTTTGGATTGTGAATTAGTAGGCGACAGAGTATGGATAGGCGGCAAGGCTGTTACATATCTGGAAGGGCAGATTTACGTATAAACATCTGGAAAGAAGGATCGTTAGCATTTTTTATGATTTATCAGACTCGTACTTACCTTCTCATATTTCTTTTTTTCGGCCTAGCGGCGAACGCTTGGTCCCAGCAGCTTGCGCCTGATAATCCTCAGAGTGCGATGGAGCTCTTGGTAAAAAACCGAGTTGCTCTCCTGAGCAATGAGACGATTGAGCTTGCAAAGAAAGCAGAAACAGCCTTAGACCTCGGTCTCTGGGAGTTGGCGGATTCTTTGATGAAGTCGCAGCAAGAAGACGAGTCCTTTTGGGAAGCAAGGGTACGATACCATTTACTGAATAATGCGTTCGGCGAAGCCGATACCCTTGTCTCTAGCCTCTTGGCCCAAAAGCCAGAAGATCGCTTAGCACGTCTCTACCGCAGCCAATTAGAAATAGAAGCCTGGGAGCTCAAAAAAGCGGAGAGAACTTGTCTCGATCTCCTAAAGAATAATGATCAAGATGAAAGTGTAGTCCTCCAACTTGGCAGGATCTACATGCTACAAAGAAACTATCCCAAAGCGCTTGCTTTGGCAGAGCAAGTGATCGCTTGGAATGATCAAAATGCCGCGGCTTATTTGCTGGCAGCGGAAGTGCAGTTTTGGCTGCGCAATAGTGTAGAGGCGGAATCTCTACTCGAAGAGTGCCTCAAAATAGATCCTTTCAATGCTGATGCTCGCTTTTATTATGGTTATGCGATTTGGCGCAGAGTAGATGCGACTCAACTTCCGGATATGGCGGCCCAATGGGAGCTGGCCTTGGAGGTAAATCCCTTGCATTATCTCACCCATTGGCATTGGGGCAATGGTCATACACATTTGACCTTTGCGGATTATGTGGATTCAGACGAAGCGGAGATCAGAGCTGCTTTAGCGCCCGCTGATAGCTTGATCAGTAACAACCAAATAGATTCTGCCATCAGCATTTGTCGGGCGATTGAAGGGACTTATTTCACTTCGGTGATCCCATCGATGATGATCGGCTCGGCTTTTTACATGGCCTATGACAAACCTTTGATGGCGCGTATGGATTCGGCCCAAGCTACCTTTCAAAGTGTGCTGCGTAAAAAGCCACATTATGGTCCGGCCCATAATGGCATTGCTGCGGTAATCAAGAAGAAGCGATTCCCTTATTTGGCAAGCTATGATTCTCTCCAGCAGGTAATCGATGAAACCGAAATCGCAGACCCTGAAAACTTCAGCGAGGTTTTTCCGGACATGGACTATTTCCCTGGCGATCGTGTAAAGAAGATGATTTGGAATCAGCTGCATACCAGCGTGGTTTACTTTCCATTTCTCGCCGCTCAGGAGAAAGAGTTTGTCATTCCCTCCTTGCATGTAGACCTCGCCACTTCTATGAAGAGTCCTTTCTTTAGAAGGGCAACTACCTTCGACAACCGCCAATGGATGGATATCAGAGGAGTGGGGAGCGGAGCTACAGCCATAGAGTACGTAGAGCGTGGCGCTCACCAAGAGAGAAAC
>CAZHOC010001484.1:0-1850 GCA_964534295.1 uncultured Bacteroidia bacterium
AGTCAGTATGCTCCTCACCTCTTTTCTTATAAAGTTGAGACTCGAAATAGGAAATATCAGCTTTCAGTACAGACTCTAGCTCCAATAATTCATCGGGCAATAGATGCTTCCCTTTGATAGCTGACTTTTGCTTGTTGCGAAGCAAGAGAAAGGATTTATTTTTTTCTGCTGCCCAGAACGCTAGCTTTAAGGCCTCTGGAGATTGATTAAAAGCATACTGTTGCTGAGCGAGTTTGATAATATTCTGATAAATCGCCTCACCTCTTTGAGACAAAGACTCTTGAGCTGATGCCGTTTTTAAGCGGATCCGAATCTGATCAATTAAGTCCGCAGCATGCAATAAGGTCTCCGTTGCCAAGGCATGATAGGGATGCTCAGGATTATGCTCAGATAGTTCAGTAAGGACGATTGCTTTACCGTAAAGGGTTTCAAATACAATAGGCCAATTGACTATTTTGGTTAAGGCAGGATTCGTACTAATCTCTTCGCTTATCTCATCTCCCCAACTCATCTTGATTAATGCCTTTTGAAAGTGAGTCAAGGCATTGTCATAGTCTTTTTTCCACAGATATAGATTTCCTAAATCAAAATAAATACTCCCGATGTCTTCTGCCCGAGATTCATCTTCAAGGTCTAATCGCTCTAAAGCTGCCAGCAAATAATTCTCTCCTATCGCAAAATTACCTTTTTCTGCATTATTGCGGCCCATGGTTTGGATAGTGACCACAAACTGAGGATGATCGGGCGTTAAAGCTTTTTCTTGGATGTCTAAACGGGTCTTCAGATATTCCATTGCCAAATCAAGGCTATCCTCCACATAAGCGAGATTAGCTAAGTTGAATAATACCGAAGAACGATAACGCGTGTCAATACCTAGTTTATTCTGAATAATCCTGTCCGCCATTGCAAGATAGTGATGGGCTTCTTCATACTTTCCCTGATTCAAATAAAACTTCCCTAAGCCATTACCTACTTTGGCCAAATTGAGATGATCTTCACCAAAATATTTGGCTACTAAATGATAAGATTTGAGCAAATGATCTAGCGACTTTATATTATCGCCTTGAATTCGATAGGACACCCCCAAATTGAAATAAGAAGAAGCAAAACTCTGGTCAGCCTGTCCTAATATCTTTTGCCGAATCCTCAAGCCTTCTGCAAAATATTGAGTTGCTAAACCATAATTTCCCCGATCACCATAGATACTACCTAAAAAATTATTGATTCTAGCCACTTCTAAGTCGAGGCTATCTTTACTATTCTTTCTGCCAGCCAAGACTTTTCGCAATATCACGACAGCCTGTTCATACTCACCTTTTTTAAAGCTCACTTTCCCTAGACCAGCTTCCGCATTTAGTACAGCAGCCTCGATATCAGCCTCTTCCGCTAGTGTTTTTGCCTTTTGAAATTCCTCTTTCGCCAATTCAAACTTCCCGAGTTCAATAAACATATTCCCCGCAAAACAGCGAGCGACTGTCTCTTTTTCAATGGAGCCCAAATCAGCAAAACAGTCCGAAGCTTGTTGGTAAAGGGCTAAGGCTTCTGGATATTTGGTAAAATGATCAAGGGCCTTTGCTTCTTCTAAAAAAAGCTCAGCTTTTTCTACATCAGTGGACTGTGCCCTTAAGCAAAACGGGCTAAACAAAACCCCCAAATACAAGAGGCCGACCTTTATTAAATTAATTCTCATATCTAGTATGTATCATCTCGGCGACAATTATTTCACCCCATAAGATTCATTTGGCAGAAATATTTACAATTGCGGCATAAATTAGACTGCCTTTCTTAAAAAAATGCTGTATAGGGTATTTTCTTTGGGACCATCTTGCCTCTCTAGTGGTGTTTGGGCG
>CAZHOC010001485.1:0-1848 GCA_964534295.1 uncultured Bacteroidia bacterium
GATACTTTAGCCCATCTGGTAGTAAGGCTCCCTCATAGATCAAGGTGGCTTGCTTTTTACCCTTGACTTGCACTTCGCCAAGGGGACGGCAAAAGTCTTTGGCTTCTTCACCTAGGGCCTCGTAAGTAGATTGGCTAAGAATAAGCTCCGCACCAAATATCTTGCTGAGGCCCTCCATACGAGAGGCAGTATTGACGGTATCACTGACCACTCCTGCGTCCATGCGTTCGGCATCGCCGATCACACCCATCATCAGTAGACCGCTATGCAGTCCCATACCTACCTTGATAGGTATTCTCTGGTGCTTGAGACGTTCTTGGTTGTAAGTAATAAGGGTAGATTGGATGTCAGTAGTGGCTTTCCAGGCATCGTGGGCCTCGCCCATAAAGATTGCCATAATACCATCACCATAATATTGGTTGACAAAGCCGCCATTACTCTTGATCAAAGGCCCTACCCTACCCAAATAGGCATTGAGAAAGGCAAAGTTTTCTTGGGGAGTCATGCGTTCAGACAAAGTCGTATAGGAACGGATATCCATAAAAAGTACCGTTACTGATTTCTCGACTTGATCTCCCAGATGAACATCAAGGATACTATCGCGTCCCAATGAGCGCAAAAACTCATAAGGCACAAATTTGGCGGTCGCTTCATTAATGCTTTTCTGTAGTCCGAGGTTATCCTCTAGCGCGGAACGCTTTTCTTTTTCCAATTGATTTTGCTGTTGGCCGACTGCAAGGCCAAAGAGTGCCAATTGTACAATGATACTTGCTTGTACGAAATAAACCGATTCTTTGAAGGTGATTAAATCGATGTCTAGAATTGGATTGAGCATAGGGAAACCCACCCCAAGGACGAAGATCCCATTCGCGATCAAAAAGTAAATCGCATTCTTTTGTCCCATCCGGATGGCTTGGATTGCCCAAATTACACTGGCAGTTAAGAACAGAAATAAGAATACCAAACCGACCCTTAAACTATTGAAGGAGAGTCGGGAATAGAAACCGCCCCATATCTGCATTTCATAATTATAGACGGTCGCTAGAAGATTCACGATGAGGGCCAAGGCGATTCCCCCTAGCCCTATCCATAATATTCGGCGCCAGAGCTTCCCGTTTTGGCGTTCCGCAACGCGTAACAATGAAAAAGAGAAAAGGACAAACCCACAGGATATAAAAAAGGCTGAGGTCGCGAAGAAAGGACCCGTAGCATCAGGATATTGAGGAAAAACCGTCCGGAAATAGTTGACAACCAGGGTAAAGAAGGCCAGACTCAATAAGTAGAGTACATAATTAAGATATATTCTAGAGCGGGTGGAAAAAAACCAAAACAAAAAGAATAATCCCTGAATCAATACTACTCCTTGAAAAATCCCATTGATATGATCGTTTTTGGCCTCTTTGGCCCGAATTTGTTCTCGATTGGTCCTAAATAATAGAATACTTAAGGGCGTAGTGATGGCTGTCGGATCTGCTAACCTAAGGTATATGGTTTTCTCTCCCCCCTTAGGCACAAAAACCGAAAAATAATTGGGCCAATCATGTAGTGGTTTTACATCTAGAGGAGTAAAAAAACCAGAGCGACTCATTTGATACTGCCCCAAGCTATCGGGAATATAAATTTCTATATCGCGCCAACTAAAGGTCTCAAAGCCAACCATGAAATAGTAATCATCATCACGAGTGGGCTGGCCTTTTAATCTCAGTTTGGTCCAAAAAACTTTATCTCGTGTCCGAACATAGGGAACTTGCCTAAAGGGATTGATTTTAAAGGCTGCCTGCCCTTCCGGAGAAAGAATCTGTTCAATCCCCATCTCTTCAGTCGAATCTTCTAAAACCCAGAGGTTAT
>CAZHOC010001486.1:0-1848 GCA_964534295.1 uncultured Bacteroidia bacterium
TTTCTGCAATGACAAAAGTACTATTGATATCGACTAGAGAGTTTTCACACCAGCAATTATTTTCGAGATTGGTGGGAAGGCTAGTACCAATACGCACATTGGTGGTATTATTGCAAACTACATTATCAAGAAATCCTCTTAGGAAGGCCTGTTGGCCTGGGCCAGCCGGAATAGGGTCTCCCTCATGATTACCCGTAACTGATATCCCCAATAAATTTCCATGAATCGCATTGTTCATAACGGCATCTAGGCTTCGCCTACCCACATTGATGATCGCAGAGTCATTACCTACAAATTCACATCCGTATACTCCGGCAATATTTGCGTTTCCGATATCGACTCCCACGCCATTGTTTTCAAACAAGCTGTTGGCCACACCAAACTCTTCCAAATTGCCCCGGATGACCTTTTGAATATTTCTAAAACTAGAATAGTTGATGGTCGTGATAGTACCCCCAAACGAACCAGAAAAGGTAGAATTCACGACTCCACTCCCTCCAATAAATTCAGAATTACTGATGGCCCCACTCGCATAATTTATCATGGGATTGCAATTCAATAAGAGGCAATTCCTGATCTCAATATATTCAACCGTAAAATTTGAGGCAGCGATAAAACCAATTCCAGAAACTCCGCTAGAGCTTCTGATGAGTGAATTCCTAAAACTTATGCCTGACAAACCATAAGTACCGCCAAAACTATCTACTTTGGCGTAGTTGAAATTTGCCGAAGCAAAAGTTAGCTCTGGCATAAATATATCATCGAGCTTCGTGCTGTCTCCATTTATCGCACCTCCAATCCATTCAATCGAATCAGTTGCGGTACCAATGGCTGAAATCTTAGCATTTGGCTGCATCTCGATAAAGGAACGAACAAAGCGAATACTAGCTCCTGCCTCAATCGTGAGCGTAACGTTAGGATTGATTACCCACTTTGTATCAGTGATTATGTGCGGGCTATTGGCCAAGCTTAACACCGTGTCAGTATAAACCGTATCACGCTGAATCTGTCCCCATGCTGCAATTGAGCATAGAGAAACTAGGCTCATCATGAGCCACTTACGAAAATTTAACATGTGCTAAAAAATAATGGTTGCTAAAAAAATATTGTGTTTCGCACCAAAAGTAGGACGGGAAATGGGAATAAACAAATAAGCCTTATTCAGACCTTTTTCGATTACGAGGCGGCAATATCAGCAAAAGTACAGGCAAAACCACCAAATCAGCGATCATCGCCAGCAAAAGCGCCAAACCCACCAATAGCCCCATATAGTAAGTGCCCTGAAAGTCAGAGGTCAGTAACCCCAAAAAGCCGGAGGCCAGGATCAAAGAAGTCAAGACAATTGCTTTACCAGTACTGAGATAGGTACATTTTATCGCTTGGGGTATACTCTTCCCTTTGTCTAACTCAATCTTGAGCTTAGAGATAAAGTGTATGGTATCGTCCACTGCGATCCCAAAAGCGAGTGAAAAGATTACGGCAGTGGACATCTTGAGTCCAATGCCCAAATAGCCCATCAAGGCTCCAATCAAGACTAAAGGCAGTAGGTTGACAATCAGCGCGATAATCCACATCCGCCAAGAGCGATATAGCAATCCCATCAAAAGGGCTACTACTCCTACTCCCAAGCCTAAGCCTTGCAGCATATTGCGCACGACCGTTTCATGGCTACGATCGAGCAGGGTCGCACTGCCGGTCAAATGAGGCTCCAATAGGTCAGTATTAATAGAATCTTGAATAAAGGACCTTAGCGAATCATTCTTTCTAGCGTAAACTCGAAGACCGAGATCAGGCAAGGCTGCGCTGATACGCGTTTCGGCTTCGTTTTCAAGCATGATATCATATAGC
>CAZHOC010001487.1:0-1848 GCA_964534295.1 uncultured Bacteroidia bacterium
GGGCATTTTTAGTCCTATCCCAAACGAGCAAATTGCCTTGCAACATCATGTTAAAGAACGTGATCAAGAGCTAATACAACAATACTCTCGACTTCAAGATTATTCTATTGCTAACTCCCATTTAGTCCGTGCACCTTTGGCTAGATTAATTGGGCTTGTGGAGCTTCTTAAAGAAGAGCCTCTTACCAAGGACGGAAAGTTTTATTTGCAAAACATCATCCAAAGTTGTCAAGAGTTAGATGAATGGACCATCAAGATGGATGACATTTTGGATTCTGATTCCAAAGGCGCTGAAGCTGAAGATCCACTAGCAGCACTTTCTCATTTCCTTTCCATGGAAAAGTAAGCCTTAGTGTAATTTGCACTTCCATCTGTAGGAATTTCAGTCACACTCGCCTGGGCATCCTCCTTCACATACACTCTTACATAAACGAGATTACCGCTAGGGTAAGCACTAAGATCTACTGTGATTTTATGTGTATAGGAGGTAGTGCCAAATAGGCCGGGTCCATTAATCGGATTAACGATTTGCATACTCTGCTCAGCTTGCCCAGCAAATCCGTCGACTTCAATAGAAAGCTTGAGTTTATTATGCAATAAATCAGCGGCATTGGTATTGTCATCGGAGAAACTAAACCACAAGTCTACTTGATTGGTACCGGCTGGTACTTTCACAGGACCATTGGCGCCATCGCGACTGATTCTGTTGCTGGTATTCCCTACGGGGAACGCTAACATCCCTTGTAATGAGGGTGCCAACTCACCGTTTTGAGGAGGATTACCAAAGATGTCCTTGGCCCCACCATCGATCCAGGCTTTAATATTGGCGAGATAGTCTGCCTTATTATCCTCCCAGTCAGAACCCGGATCCACTTGCAGTGGCATAATCCCAGATTGTCCATCGATATCTACATTCAAACGATTCCAAAGGACTGAGGCATCGCTATTACCGGGAACTACCCGAAAAGTATAACTTCCTCCAGGATCATTTTTGATTAGGGGATGCCAAACCATGGTGTTGTAGGCGGATTCAACCGTCCGAAAATCTGGTTCAAAGGTACCGTCGTGGCAACCTGAATTGGCACAAGTTGGCTTGAAGATTCTCGCATGAATCCCTTCAATACTATTGGGCTCTAATTGCTCGATGGGAGCAATTAAAGAGTCTTGTGGGTCTTTATTTCCTTCAAAAGGATTGACATAAGGCTCTGGCTCACAAGCCGTCAGACCTAATATGCCCCATATCAAAGCAAAAAGAATGAATAAGCGCATATTTACATTCGGTCAAAAAGAGACATTGCAGTAGCAGAAAGTAAACCTTGGTTAACCACCGTTTGCTTAATCCCAAAGATGTCAGCAATAGTAGGCACCACATCAGCAGACTCACCGACTGGATTATTTTCATCACCAATCACCAAATCTTGAGGCACTGTAGGTCCGGCCATCATTCCAAAAATACGTTGAGTATTAAAATCGCTATGGTCGTAACCAAACCAGTTATTCTCGTCTCTGATGGGATTAGGATCAAGATTACGTCCACATTCAGGAAGCAAGATCATGATCGTATCATTGGACATCTCCGGGATCTGATTCTGGATAAAGTCCCAGAGGAAACCGACACCATGATCTAAGCGATGTAGATTACGGAGATAGCCAGTAAAGCTTGCGTGGCAAGCGTCCATATCGTTAAAATTGACGACCGTTAAGGCAGGTTTAAACCACTTTAACACTTCACAGGTGTAGCTTAGCGTAACCAGATCGTTGGTGTCCATGACCGCCGGACTGGTAATCGTTCCGCTCTGCGTCTTACTAAACATCTCCTCCATGAAGTCTTTGATAAAGAGCTTCTCC
>CAZHOC010001488.1:0-1845 GCA_964534295.1 uncultured Bacteroidia bacterium
GCCCTTAAAAATGTTACTATCTCTGATGGTGATGCCCATGGTATCTCTGCTAGAAATGCCGCTGAGTTTTCTGCTTACGAAAATGTAACTATCACCAAGCATAAACTAGAGCCATTATTGATCGCTCCTAACTTGCTTCAGTATTTAGATGGTACTAACTCTGACTACACTGGCAATGATGAGGACTTTATCAAAATCGACGTTTCAAATGTCACTGAAGAGATCACCATTCCAGCTAACAATGTTCCCTACCTTGTTGAAGGTACTGTATTGGATATAATCGAGCCGGTAACCGTAGAAGCAGGCGCAGAGTTTGTCATGGAAGAAAATGGTGGTATCGGCGTCTATGACAACGGATCACTTAGCATCCAGGGTACCGCTTCCAATCCAGTCATCATCCGTGGTGAGCAGGCCGTCGCTGGCTACTGGAGAGGGATTCATGTTGAAACCAACAAGATTGCTAATAGCTTCAATTACCTTGAAGTTCGTGATGCTGGTAGCGATTATGTTTACTGCTGTAATCCTATTGCATCAATCTACTTTAAAGATGGAAACCTATCCTTGTCCAATGTGACGGTTTCTAATGGCGATAACTATGGTATCTATTTAGCTAAAGACGCAAGATTTGGGACTTATAGCTCAAATACGATAACTACCCACAATGACTTCCCATTATCTGGTCCAATCGGTGCCATGGGGGCTTTGGATGGTACTGAGTCAAACTACAGCGGTAACAATGGGAATAAGAATTATATCGAAATCTATAATTCACAGCTTGAAGCTACTATGACCCTAAAGAGAACAGGCGTGCCTTATTGGGTCCCAGGAACCGTAATTGATATTAAAGAGCCCTTTACCATTGAGCCTGGTGCTGAGGTGGTATTTGCCGAAAACGGTGGCCTAGGTATCTATGATCAAGGAACCCTCAATGCAGAAGGAACCGCAGCGGCACCTATCACCTTCCGTGGTAGTGAAAACACCCAAGGTTACTGGAGAGGTATTCACCTAGAGACCAATTCTAGCTCAAATGTCTTTAACTATGTAACAGTTGACAACGCAGGTAGCAACTATGTTTACTGCTGTAATGATAAGGCAGGTTTACTACTCAAGGGCGGTCAAGTTACCGTTAACAATTCAAACTTCTTGAATAGCGGTGGCTGTGGCATCACTGTAAAAAGCGGTGGTACCCTAACCGAAGGTGGCAACACTTTCTCTAACAACGCTGAGGGTAACATCTGTAACTAATATGGTTTTCATATTTTGATAGCGTCCGACTCCCTAAAAAGGGAGTCGGTTTTTTTGTGCGCTTTTTATTTTTTTACTCCCGAAAACTATCGGGACGCGGAACGCTTATCTCGAGCCAGACTGGTACAAGGCACTGCCAGTTTCCCAGTCTGGTACAAGGCACTAACCAGCCTCCTGGTCCGGAAAAAGGCACTGCCAGCTTCCCGGTCTGGTACAAGGCACTGCCTTGTACCTTACAGTACCCCCCTCTCTTTCAACCAGGCCTCACAGACTTGGGGCCACATTTCTACGGCACCTTTGCCTTCGGCAAAAGAACATCCATGGCCGCCAAGGCTGAAAATATGCAGGGCTGCTGGTATACCATATTTTCGCAGGGCTAGGTAAAAAGCCACGCTATTTTCGGGCACTACGGATTTATCATCGTCCGCATGGATCAAAATAGTAGGCGGTGTTTCCGATGTTACCTGCTTTTCATTGGAGTAGTATAGCTCTTCTTCAGCAGAGGTTTCTTTGCCTAGCAGATTGCGGCGGGAACCGCCATGGGCTATCTCCGGATCAAAACTGACTACCGGATACATCAAGATGGCAAAGTCTGGACGA
>CAZHOC010001489.1:0-1435 GCA_964534295.1 uncultured Bacteroidia bacterium
AACGGGGGCGTTAAATATGTCTCTATCAGAAAGCTATCGGGAAACGGTTTTGGCCCGTAGGAAACAACACCGATCAGTAGGAATCAAAAATACCGAAATCCTCGATGGTGATGAAATAAGGTATCGCTGGCCACAAATCTACACAGATGATATTGCGGTTGGAATGTATCACGATGGGGGAGCCTCTGGCAGTACCTTGCTGGCGCGAAAAGCTTGTATTACAGTCGCTAAAGAATTTGAAAAGAATGGGGGTACCCTGATGCTTGCCAAAGCGAAACCGATTTTTAAAGATGGCAAGATTGAGGGCATTGATGTAGGAGGCAAGAGTACTTTAAAGGCGGCTCAATATGTATTTACTTGTGGCCCTTGGTTAGCTAAACTATTTCCCGAACTCCTTTTGCCCAAGCTTAAAATAGAACGAAGGGATGTGCTATTTGTGGGCACCCCGCCTGGTGATGCAAGTTATTCGTATCCCAATCTACCAGAATGGGGCATTACTGGCAGCGGTTATTATGGATTCCCAGACATTGAAAGGCGAGGCTTCAAAGTAGCTCCTTATCCAGATTTCAATTCTTTCGATCCAGATACTGATGAGCGACTCGTCAACCATTACCAAGTAAAGCGGGCCCATGATTTCGTGAAAAAGCGCTTCCCTGGACTAAAAGATCAACCAATAATTGAAAGTCGAGTTTGCCAAGTGACAAATTCTGTCGATTCTAATTTTATCGTAGATCAGCACCCTAGCTCGGACAATTGCTGGATAGTAGGGGCAGGCTCAGGTCATGGATTTAAGCACGGACCAGCCATTGGCGAATATGCGGCAAAACGTTTGTTGGGCAAGGCAGTTGACTCAGAATATACCAAGCTGTTCCAGCTTAAAGAAGAAAAGTTTTAAACAACTCATTTTTCTTTAGCAGCAAGCAAAAGCAAAGAGCGATTAAGATATTTATCCTAATCGCTCTTCTTTGTTGTAAAGCAAGTTTGCCTTTTCTAATTCCTCTGGATGTAGAAGTTAAACTCAGCCGTGCCTAGCGCACCCCATAATCTCAACCAGATAGGTAAAAGCATCTCCGTGCCGCGTGAGTTGGTAATATCCCCAAGGTCAATGATCAGCTCTTCGCGCCAGCCAAAAGATTTAAGCATTTCTTTGACCTGAGACTTGGCTCCTTCATCATTTCCGCATACAAAAACATTATGGTCTCCCTGTAACAATGAAGGCCTAACCATCAAGTTAGTGTTCATGGTATTCAAGGACTTTACCACTTTCAGATTCGGAAATCTTCTTTGAATTTGTTCTCCTAACGAATCCGTATTTACCGGAGATAGAGAAGGGGGCATGCCATTGCTAAAGTCTAAGGGATTGGCAATGTCAAGCAATACTTTTCCCTTTAGGATGTCCTCGAGGCTGCCCAAGACCCTGTTTAACATCGATCTG
>CAZHOC010001489.1:1445-1845 GCA_964534295.1 uncultured Bacteroidia bacterium
AGTTCCTCCCCAATTGCCTCCAGTACTGCAATAGACACCTGACCTCCTGTACAATTGAAAAGCATGTCTGCCTTCTCCGCTGCTGCCTTGAAAGTTTGCAGCTTTATCTGACTATTGTCCTTATACCAATCTTTAAAGGGGGCATTGCCATAGCCATCCTTGCTTTCGTTATTCAAGGTGTTTTCGACATTTCTGGTACCGATGCTGACCTCATGCCCTAGCTCTACTAGTCTCGCCGCAATCGTCCTGCCCACTATTCCTGTTCCTAAAATTGTTACTTTCATAACTCTACTATAATTTTGTTATATGCTTTCAAAAGTATAGTATGAGATAAGTTCAACCAATAGGTAGTTAAAATTGATAGTAACTATCCATTTTGATAGTAATGGCTTGTTATGGT
>CAZHOC010001490.1:0-1844 GCA_964534295.1 uncultured Bacteroidia bacterium
AGTATCGGCAGGCTCTGCCCCAATTTGTTCGTCTAATTGAGCATCGCTAAGATCGTTGATTTCGATGCTATCACTGATGGTTTGCTTATCGCTGCCGGTAAAGAGCGCTAGATTTTGCTCGAAGAGATTGTAGACCCCTTGAAAGGATTTACCCATGCCAATCGGCCACGAAAGGGGGCGAACATTGAGCTTGAGCTTTTGTTCGATTTCGTCCATAAGTTCGAAGGGATCCTTACCTTCCCGGTCCATCTTATTGACAAAGACGATGATAGGGGTATCACGGCGACGGCAAACCTCTACCAGTTTTTCAGTTTGGGCCTCGACCCCTTTGGCTACGTCAATCACGACGATTACGCTATCCACAGCCGTAAGCGTACGAAAAGTGTCTTCGGCAAAGTCTTGGTGACCGGGTGTATCGAGGATATTGATTTTGCGGTCGTTGTATTCAAAACCCATGACGGAGGTGGCGACAGAGATTCCTCTTTGTCGTTCGATCTCCATAAAGTCAGAAGTAGCGGTCTTCTTGATTTTATTGGATTTTACGGCCCCTGCTACTTGAATGGCACCTCCGAAGAGAAGCAATTTTTCGGTGAGGGTGGTTTTACCAGCATCAGGGTGGCTAATGATGGCAAAAGTGCGTCTACGCTTGATTTCTGATTGAAAACTCATGGGTAAAAAACTGAGTGGCAAAGGTACAAAAAAATGTGTCTAGGTAGGACCTAGACACATTTTTTATCTTTTAAGCTGAATCAGCTAAGCGGCAAATTAGTTGCTGCTGGAGCTGCTCATACCTTCATCATACATGCGGTAAAGACCTTCGATCTTAGGCACGACGATGAATTCAGTACGGCGGTTAGCTTGACGACCTTCTTCAGTTTCGTTGTCAGCTACAGGCATAGTATCACCTTTACCACTAGCAGTCATGCGATTTTCATCAACACCATTTTCAACTAGGGTACGCACAACGTTTAGAGAACGAGCAACGCTCAAGCTCCAGTTGTCTTTGTACTTTTTGCGGTGGATACGTACAGGCTCAGAGTCAGTGTGACCTTCAACCAAAACGCGTAGACCTTGGTTGCGGTTGAATACTTCTGCGAGCTTAGCGATTACCTCTTCAGAATCTTCAGTAAGTACATCACGTCCAGATTGGAACAAAATGTTGTTAGCCATAGTGATGTAAAGCTTACCATCACGCTCTTCGACTTTGATATCGTCAGCGTCATAAGTACTGAATACGTCAGCGATAGCGTCTTCTAGCTCTTTGATCTGATCATTGCTAGCTTTAACCTGCTGGCTGAGAGATACGATCTCGTCAGCTTTCATGTTGAGGTTATTTTCTAGTTCGCCGATTTGACCTTCAAGCTTAGCGTTTTCTTCTTGAGAGGAAGCTAGAGAGCTTTCAAGTGCGCTCTTTTCAGCTGCCGCACGGGTAAGGGCTTCTTCGTATTTCTTTTTCGAAACACAGGAGCTGAGCACTGCCATAGCAGCGATCATCATTAGTACAGGTTTGAACTTTCCAGAAAGTTTCATGATTAAAAATAGTTGTAGAACCAGTTTACAGTGAAAACCAAGTGTATCGTCTTGCCTATGTTTCGGGTGCATAGTTATTGATACTTAATTAAATTAGCAAATTATGCACCTTAGCAGAACGAATATATTTTGCGGTAAAACTACTGATTTTCGGACTTTATGCCCAATCTTTTGTGTAGTATTTCCCTTTCCCGACATTTTCAGCGCCTAATAACTTCTGCAAACAGCGGTCTTGGGAAACATTTCGTTTATCCAATAGCTTGTATTTTTAAGTAAAGAATATCAGATAATATTTACCGCAACGCCTCTTTTGA
>CAZHOC010001491.1:0-1843 GCA_964534295.1 uncultured Bacteroidia bacterium
CGAGGCGAAAGTAAGCTGGGTAATTATCTATTGAGCGTAGCCCGTTTTCTCTGGCTCAATCGGGTGAAGCGTTCCGCGATCGCGGAACGTATCCAACAAGCTCAAACAGCAGAAGAATCTCACCCTGGACCTTTGCCTTACCTCTTGGCACAGGAGCAATCTCAGCAGATTCAAGCGCTATTTGCTGCCTTGGGCGAGCAATGTAGTGAAGTGCTCAATCGGTCGATCTATTGGGAAGATACGATGGACGAACTCGCGGCAAGAATGGGCTATGCCAGTGCTCAGATCGCTCGCAATAAGAAATATCGTTGTCTGGAAAGGCTGCGAAAAATGATCAAAGATAAAGGCAACCAATTCGCTTGGTTACAAGAAATTGGCGGTACCAAAGATGCCCACTGATATGACTGAAGCAAACGAAAATATCATCCGCTATCTCCAAGAGGAGATGAACGAAAGCGAAAAATCCGCTTTTGAAGCTCAGTTGGCGCAGTCAGAGGAGTTGCGTGAATCACTGACGGAAATGCGCCGCGCCATTCAGGCCAGTCAATTATTTGGGCAGTTAAATCTACGCCAACAATTAGGTGAGCTGGAGGCAGAACTATCCCAAGAAAAACCCAGTAAAGTGCGCTCCTTTCGGCTCTATTGGGTAGCCGCGGCATCGGTCCTGATGATTGCCCTAGCTGGCTTATGGTATTTCAATCGACCGCTGCCAGCCCCTCAATATTTTGCCCAGTACTTCGAGCCTTATCGAGCACCTGTCAATATTCGTTCGAGTCCGGGGGTTACTGATATCTGGGAGCAAGGCCGTAAAGCTTATGAGGCGAGGGATTTCGCGTTGGCCGCGGAACGCTTTGGCTCCATTACTCCTACTACGGGAGTTCCTACTTATCTGAGAGACTTTTATTGGGCTGTGAGCTTACTTAGTCAAGAACCACCCAATGCGAAAAAAGCAGTCGAACTACTAAAAAATGTGGCCGCTCTGACCACTGATTATCAACAACCCGCTATCTGGTATTTGGCCTTAGCTCAGCTGCAGCTTGATCAAAAGGAAGAAGCACGCTACTATCTGCAGCAGTTGAGAATGTATCGTTCGGCGGAGGCGAAAGAAATCCTAAAAGGCCTTTAAACTTTGAGCCTTAATCTTCTCAATTGTCCCCAATACTTAAAGGCAAACTCCAACTCAATGAAAAGTGCCACCATGCCCAAGATGGTGATCGCCAGCATGATCAGACTGTTTGCTTCTGCATAGGCCACAGAGCTTTTTGGGATCAATTCTGCTACCCATGCCTTGCCGCCAAATAACCATGTGATCATCAAAGCTAAGGTACTCCCAAGCCCCGCCATCGCTACGCGAAGGTTTTTCCGCACGCGCTTGCGTCTGAGCGCCACGGCTTCTACTGACAGCATCAATTTATCCGCCAGGCCATCTGGTGCCTTGCTGACTGGGACAGATTGCAGGATTTCTGCCAATTGAGGGTCTTTATGTTCGGGAGAAGATGCTTTCATTCTAGTATCGGATTGGGAAGGCCCATGCCTTCGAGGCACTGATAAAAATTATGGCGGCCTCTATGTAGCAGCACTTTGAGATTGCTCAGACTGATGCCGGTTTGCTCGTTCATCTCTTGCAGGGAGCATTCGTTGAGATAAAAGAGCTGGAGGACTAAAGCTTCTTTGGGTTTGAGTTGATCTAGGACGGTTTGGATAAGCTTTTGGCGTTCGACTTGGGCCAGTTGTTTTAGGCCCTCGTTGAGAACGCTCAATTGGGTCTCATTGAGTGGATCAGTGTGCTGGACGTATTGTTGCTTGGGCTGGCGTTTGAGGGTCTTTAGGGCCTCGTGGTATA
>CAZHOC010001492.1:0-1839 GCA_964534295.1 uncultured Bacteroidia bacterium
AAATCACCATTCCAAACCTTGGGGGCTTTACGCAAAATTGGAAAAGTCTTTCCTGCTGCCATCCATTCTAGTCGAAGGTTGAAATAGCCCCAGGTGTTCCAGTCTTTCCAAAGCCTTTGGGGTTGAGGCGAGATATTTTTGATTAGGACATGGAGGTTGTAATATCGTTCAATGCTAATCTCTCGATGGCCATTAGGCGTGGAGATCGGCACGACGAGTTCAATAGAAAAAGGAGGAGAGGAATTTTGTTTTGGTGCAGAATGAAAGCCACCCATTAAGATTAAGGTCAACAGAAGCATTAAACTGTTTAAACAGAGTTTAGGCTTTTGTCGGTGTGAGACTGACCAATAGCGATACATAAAAGTGAAGATGGACCTAATTAATTTTTCTTGTATTCTGAATGATCTAGCATCAGTTCTCTTGGCAATTGATATCCACTGATAAGGACCTCTTTAGGTATTTCATAACCGTTGGTGAACGCTTGTTTGATGAGCGGTGTGCCTTTTTCTGTTTTCCCTAATTGATAGTAGGTATTACCTAGAAAAAACTGATACTCAGGGTCTGCGCCGGAATAACTAGCATTTTCTTTCAGATATTTAAGTGCAATCTTATAATTGCCAAGCAAAAAATAACCCTTGGCAGCTATCATACGAGCTTGAGAGGCTTTTTCTTTGGCGATCTGCTTATCCTTGGGTCGGGCAAAAAGCTCTGATAAGAGAAGGTATTTGCGCATGGCTGCTTCCCCGGTATCGATCGCATTTTGCCAATTGTTTTTATAGCGAAATTCAACCTTGGCGATATTATAATAGGTATCTGCCTGCAACTCAATGCTTCGATCATCCCCAAAAGTGCGCAGGATATTATTGTATTGGCTGAGGGCTGCGTCGTAGTTCTGCTGTTGAAGAAGAATGGTTACGATCCAATTGTGGGCGTAAAAATCTCTTGGGTACTGCTCTACATTTTTTCCGTAGAAGTAAAGCGCGCTATCTAGGAGGTTTTCGGTATAGTAATAATCTGCTAATTGTCTTAGGGCATCAATATACCTTTGGTCATGGTTAATAGCTTTTCGGAGAGATGCCTTCGCACTGGAGTGATTACCCGCATTTTTAAAACCAAGCGCTTGATCGTAAGCAGCCTGAGCATCGGCATTATATGTTTTGGTCTCAATTTTCTTTTGAGCCGTAGAGGAAAGAGGGATTAGAGCAAGAAGGAGAAGAAAAAGATAACTCCGCATACAGTTTGGAAAGGTTTATTTGATGCTTCTTCTTTTTACGAGGTAGTCAGTGAGGACTTTGTCGTAAGGCTGTTGAATATCAACTTCGATAAAATCGATCTTAAATTCGTAACATTTTTGCTTAAAGCGCGCTTTGAATTTACGCATTAAACTTTGGTATTGGTCCCTAATTTGATGAGGGGAGACTTCGATTTTTTCTCCACTCTCTAGGTCCTTCAAAATTACGGGCCGGTTAGGGAAATCAAACTCCTCTTCCGTCGGTTTATCTAGAAGGTGAAATACCAAAACCTCATGCTTTTCATGCCGAAGATGCTGTAGGGCCTTGAATAGCTCATCGCTATCTTCTTGCTGGTTGAAAAGATCTGTTATCAAAACAACGAAAGATCGCCTATGAAATTTCATGGCAATCTCATGCAATACCTTGGCTGTAGAGGTTTTACGAGTAAAGAGCTCTGTGCTAGCAACTACTTCTTCAAGTTTCTTGAAAATAGGAACCAGCCAGGAGTATTTAGATTTTGGCGGAGCTGAAAACTGGATGCTTTCGTCAAATAGAGTCATGCCGGCAGCATCTCTTTGTCCTATCATAAGGTATTGGAGGGCTGCGG
>CAZHOC010001493.1:0-1836 GCA_964534295.1 uncultured Bacteroidia bacterium
GCCATAATTGTAAGTCACGGCCCAAAATTCGCCTCTCCGAGTAACGAGCATACCAAAAATATCAGCAGCAGCTAGTTTATTAGGCTCTTTGGCTGAGAGGGAGAAGGTTTCGAATTTGCTACTTGCTCTTTGCAATTGCCATAGACCTTGGGGGGAACCAAACCAAATATGACCTTCATGACTTTCAATTACGGTTTCTACTGGGCCTGTTGCCGCTGGTGTGATAATTTTCTGAACTGAATCTGCGTCTTTGGGAAGATAGAAGAGCTCTTCGTATGTCCCGCTCCAGATACCTTCATTTCTATCAACCCAAAGGCTTCTTATGTAGGGATGGGTACTATCTGCAGATACAGGGGACAGTAGTTTATCAGCATTTAAATTGAACCTGATCAATCCTGTTTTGACCGTTCCTATGCATAAAATGGAGTCTTGCAACAGGCTTAGGTTTTCCTTCCCTTCTCCTCCCTCTATTCCTTCTACTCCCTTTGGTAATATCAATTCGCTAAACTGATCCAGCTTAGGGTCATAGCTATAAATGCTACTAAACACCTCATCTCCCCTTTGATTAGAGAAACAAAAATAAAGGCTTCCATTGGGATGCTCGATTCCCCGCTGAGGAGTTTCTTTTGGTAAGATGGGATACAGCTCTCTTAAATCACGGACAAGCCAATCTGTGGGAGCGGCCTCAGGATTTTCCAAACGAAAGAGGCCGGTCTGGGTGCAAATCCAAATTCGACCCTGGCTATCTTGTAGGCAACTAAATACCGTTTTGGTTCGCTTACCCCAAGGGATCTGACAAAGGTCCCACTTTTCCGTCCGAGGATTCAGTCTGACCAAGCCTGCATTGGTCGCAACCCAGATGAAGTTTTGCCGATCTTCATAAAGGTAGTTAATCCAATTACTAGGCAAAGAGGCTTCTCCATCACGCTGTTTATAGACTTCGAAATTGTAGCCATCGAAGCGATTAAGCCCGTCCTGGGTACCTATCCAAAGGAAGCCTTTATGATCCTGAAGGAGGCATTTAACACTTGATTGGCTTAGGCCATCAACAAGGCCATACTGCCGAATCTTAAATTCTTGGGCATAGGCGAGGCAAAATGTAAGAGATGCCCCTAAGAGGAATATAGTCTGAGCGAATAGGCGCATGAACTAATATTACAAAAATCAAACATTAATAAAACCTTTGAGAATTGCGTACGTTTGTTTACTTTGTATCACAAAGCACTTTTACCATGGACGAAATGTATCGTGAAAGGCTCAAGGATCTATCCGAGATCCGCTCGATGATGGAAAATTCGAGCAAGTTTATGAGTCTTAGCGGCTTATCAGGTGTAGCCGCTGGGGTTGTAGCCCTTGCAGGGGCTTGGGTCGCTTCGGAGTTTTTGGAGGGCCAGGGCGTACTCGACAACTTTATCATCTTAGTCAATGATACTTACTACATCCCGGAAGATACACTCTTGTGGAAAACCATGGGATTAGGAATCGCCATTTTATTGACGGCGGTCTTTTTTGCGACCTTGTTTAGTGTTCGCATGGCGAAAAAAAAGAATTTACCGCTCTGGAATCGCACAGCCGAAAGATTGCTCATCAATATGATGATACCTTTAGGCGTAGGAGCAGTATTTTGTTTTCAGCTCGCTCGTTTTGGTTTTGTAGGGATGGTGGCACCAGCAACTTTGGTCTTTTATGGTCTAGCTTTGCTGAACGCGGGCAAGTATACGCTTCGCGAAATTCGCTACCTTGGGCTCTGTGAAATAGGTCTAGGCTTGATCGCTGGCTTTATGGTAGGCTATGGCTTGATTTTCTGGGTCCTTGGATTTGGTGTGCTCCATATCA
>CAZHOC010001494.1:0-1830 GCA_964534295.1 uncultured Bacteroidia bacterium
CTTGACCACCACCAATCTGCAAAATTTAGATAATGAACTGAGGGTGCTGGAAGATGTGCGAGGCCATCCACGTATTATCTCTCGCCTTTCACTTTATGCCAGTCCTATCGAACGATTGCTCATACGGGCAGATCAATATCTAGTCTCTCGCTCTTTGACGAGGAACTCTTTTCGCCTGAATGCACCGGAGCGACCTGAGCAGGAGCAAATTCTTTACAATCAGGGTTATTATGCGATTGATCTTAGTATCAACTATCAGGTCAATAGAAATTTTTTGTTGTACGCCAAAGCCTTTAACCTAAGCAATGCGCAGTATGCGGGTATAGATGCTTCTTCTAACGCTGATATTTTGTTTTTCAATCCGCAATCAAGTTTCACTTTCCGCTTTGGGATTAATTACGAATTGAATTGAGTATCCTCAAGCCTCCATATCGTCTTTGCTTATTGGCATTGTTGCTCCTACCCTTATTTAGCGCAGCGCAGGATAGCACGGCAGTAAGAGAAATTCTTGCTCAGGCAGCCTTGGCAGAATCAGCGGATCTGGCGAGAGAAAAATATGAGGCTGCCTATTCCTTAGCCAACCGCATTTCTGATGATAGAGGCCTATTGATCAGTTTGCAAAAGCTGACAAAAATCGAATTGGCGGCCGAGCGCTCTTCCAATGCCTTGCGCTATCTGCTAGAGGAGCGAGACCTACTTTTAAAAACCCAACAAAAAGAATCCTGGGCTGAGGTCAATATGCAGATCGGTGATTTGTATCAAAACGAGACCTTGTTCCGCGAAGCGATCTCCTACTACAAGCAAGCACTCGATAGCATAGAAGGAAAATCAACTAGCCCTAGGCAGGAAGCACTATATGACAAATTGGCCTTTTCTTATGCAGAGATTATGCAGCCAGACAGCGCGCGCTTCTTTTATACTACGCTGCTAAATCTCCCCGGCAAAAAGGAAGATTTTCAATTACAACAGTTGCGAAGAATAATTCTCGCTTATCAACAGGCAGACCAATATGCCCCTTCTTTAACCTATAGCTTGCAGATCAAGGATCTACTAGAGGATCGAAATGACATGGAAGAAGAAAAGGGGAGCATCTACAACAACCTTGGCTATACTTATAATCACTTGCGAAAATATGAAAGTGCGATTTATTGGTTTCATAAAGCAGAGCCCTATTTCGAGACGGAAAATGAAAAACTCGCGGTGGTTTATACCAATTTGGGTATAGCATATTTCAACGATCGAGACTTCCCGATGGGGATACAGTATTTGCTCAAAGCCCTCGCGTTGACCGATAAGCAAGATTTTCAGAAAAAGGCCAAGATTAGCAATGTGTTGGCCAATGTTTACCTAGATACTCAGGACTATTTCAACGCTCAAAACTACAATCGGGATGCGATTGCCCTAGCCGAAAAAAGCCAGGACCCAGCGCTAAAGTCTGAGGTATATGAGACGGCCGCCGAAATTCATTCTCTGCTCTACGAATACGAAGAAGCCAACCAAGCTTATCGCACTCACCTTAGTTTGCGAGACTCCTTACGATTTGCCATGCGTTTGGAGCGGGAAAGGCTTTTTCAGGATAAGCGTAAGCTCGAACAAACTGAAAAGGAAATTAAACTCCTCCTGATCCGTGGCGAAATGCAGGATTTGACTATCAACCAGCAAAAGCTAGAAATTGATAACCTGAGCCTCGCGGCCGAGAAGAGCGCAAATGAGTTAGAGATCCTTAGGCAGTCAGAGGAAATCAAAGAGGCGCGCTTCGAGAATCAGCAACTAGCAACCCAACGGGCTCGGCAGGCCCTCCAATTGATACAAGGACGCTTGACTTTGCAG
>CAZHOC010001495.1:0-1828 GCA_964534295.1 uncultured Bacteroidia bacterium
CAAATCTTCATTCAAGAACCCCACTTGCACGGTATCACCCAGACATGCCACCTCGGTACCGATCCCCTCTATATCTACCCCATTCCCCATTACTAATACAGACTCTTCCAATCGACAACCAGCGGCATTTACTACACGGACGTAGTAGCGTGTTGGCCCCATAGGTTCCACTGCTAGAGTAGACTCCTCACCTAGAATATCTTCGAAAGCCGAAGTCTCAGCCCATTGATAACTCAATTCCTCTTCGGACTCAACCGAAAGGGTAAGGAACGACTCACAAATGGTAGTATCTGCAGGAAAACTAAGCTGTAATATCTCTACATCCACCAAGATACTGTCTTCATAAAAACACTCATTCTGATTTTCTATAGCAAGTTTATAAAGTGTTGTGGTATCAGGAGTAGCTTGTGGATTTGGCAGGCTAGGATTATCTAAGCTTTCTGAGGGAGTCCAGGCAAAGTCGTAATTAGCGAATTCCAGGCTCCCAATTCGTATAGATTCACCTTGGCAGATTTGCAAGGTATCAGCCAGGTTAGGCACCTGAATAGCATTAGAGACAATACTTTTCTGTATCTCACTAACACAGCCATTGGAGGCTGTAATCGAAAGTCGAACCCTTACCTCACCATCTATTGTTGTAAAGAGATTCGGATTTTGCCCTTGAAATATTCTCCCTTCAGGTAAAACCTCCCATTCCCACTGCTGGGGTAAGCCATTCGGATCGCTACTATTTTCATTTACATTCAAAAATAAGGTATCAGAACATTGTCCTGTACTCAAGTCGAAATCCGGTATCAATGAATTATCGTTCAGCTGTATCTCCCGGAAGAAAGTATCTCTGCAAGACTCCCCAGGCTCTGCAATGAGCATCACTTGATAGAAGCCTGTATCGGGGAAAGTGAAAGATGGATTGGTTTCTGTGCTTGTGCTTAGGACTGTTTCTTCCTCCAAAAACAACCACTGAAAACTATTGGCTCCCTGGCTCGTGTTCTCAAATTCAACGGTGAGATCATCACACTGTATCTCTGGCGCAAAAAAGGAAGAGACAGACTGGCCACATATTCCTACGTTATACTGGAAGTCTCGCCGAGTCGTGGAGATCAATTTTCCATCTCGATATTCTTCAATGCAGATACCTACTACAAACTGACCAATGGTATTCGGCAAACCAGTTAACAATCCAGTTTCTGGATCAATTCGCAATGGCTCTCCACCAGGAGCTCCATTTAACATATTATCTACATTGTAAGGCGGGTCAATCCAGCTTATCTCCTGATATGGAGGAGGATTCGGAGGTTGCGGTTGGGGAATCGTCTGATTAGCACCTTGTAGAGGAGTGCAGAGTCGATAAACAATGGAATCACCATCCAAGTCTATTGCCGATTGATCAAATGAAATTGGTTGATCAACGCAGATATAAAGAGGGGGCCACTCCTGAAATTTTGGATTACTATTACATTCCAATAGCGCTTGTTCTGAAATAGTTACTCCATAGGTAGCACCCGTTGCTAATGGTTCCACAATATTGACGATAGTCTGGTTTCTACAGCAACGTTGGTAGGCCAACTGATAACCGCCAATGATTGGTGGTAAATTTATTGTAGTTCTGTAAGTTGTAGTATGGACACAAACATTAGGTGGCACTACAAAACACTCTCCACTTAGCACTGGATTCAAAGTATCATTATTCATCAATGGAACCAATACTTCTTGCAGCTTCGGGCATATTTTTAATGGAGGCTACTCCGCTGGTTATTATTCCTATAAATGGGCTGAGGTTTTAGATGCAGATGCTTTTCAGCATTTTAAGAAGCATGGAATTTTTAAT
>CAZHOC010001496.1:0-1826 GCA_964534295.1 uncultured Bacteroidia bacterium
GATCCTGACAACCCCAAGTGCTCCGAAAGTTCGGCTTACCCTGCCATGCCTGACAGCGAATACGGATGGGAAAAACTCTTTAGCGAGCGCCTTTATCTCTCTTATCACCGAAACTATGGCATGGAAGTTCGCGTTGCGCGTTTCCACAATATTTTCGGCCCCCAGGGTACTTGGACAGGAGGTCGAGAAAAGGCACCTGCGGCACTATGTCGGAAAGTAGCCGAAGCAGAAAATGGAGAATCCATTGAAATCTGGGGAGATGGTGTACAAACGCGGTCTTTCCTTTACATTGACGAATGTCTAGAAGGCGTCCGTCGTTTGATGGAATCAGACTTTACAGGACCCGTCAATATCGGATCTGAAGAGATGATTTCTATTAATGACTTCGTAGATCTGATTGCAGAAGTGGCCAACAAGTCGATCAATAAGCATCATATTGAAGGCCCTCAAGGCGTTCGGGGTAGAAACTCAGACAATCAACTTATCCATGACAAATTGGGTTGGAAGCCTAACCGCCCGTTGAAAGAAGGTATTGAAAAAACCTACTCCTGGATACAGAGTAAAATCCATGAAACTCGACAGGTACTTAGTTAAAAAGCAGGTTGCGATATGTATGATACATAAGGCTTCAGAATTTTGTCCCTCTAAGTAATTTTCAACACAATCATTCACCAATTTCAATACTTCGGTGACCTCCCTACAAAGTTACCTTTGAATAAGATACTGGCTATCTCTCAGGATAGTTGGAGTCGGCTCTGCCCTTTAGCTACTCTTATTTTGAATAAGTAGAAATCTTTTGTTAGAAGCTAACGGCGCAGGCCGACCTTATGCTTGTTTTTTGTGAAGTTGTTTAAAAATGTCTCACTGGCCGCGATGAAGCTCTTTTTGACTCACTCTTCGTTTTTTTATCGTCACGTAGCGCTGCTATGCGACTCAAAAAAAGCCTCAATTGAGCCAAAATCTACTCCATTTCGACTCAGCAGACATTCTTGAACAACTTCATAGCGAAACCAACGAGATGTTGACTTTACAGAAAAGAGAGTTGTTACTCGCCGGGACGGTCATCCCAGCTCATCCATTGGCTTTACATCAGGATCGGACTTTGGATGAATATCATCAGCGATTGCTGACTCGTTATTATCTCGCTGCGGGAGTAGGGGGATTGGCAGTAGGAGTACATACTACACAATTTGCAATTCGCGATCCTGCGATTGACCTATTTGAACGAGTGCTAACCTTGGCAGCGGAGGAGGTAGAGCGAGTAGCGCTAGACCGTCCTATTCTCAAGGTCGGGGGGGTGACGGGGCCAACGGATCAGGCTTGCCGAGAAGCTGAACTGGCCAGGGGATTGGGCTATGACTTAGCCCTACTCAGTTCCAACGGGCTCGGAGATTGGTCCGAAGAAGCCCTTTTAGAACGTGCGAAGGCAGTGGGAGAGATAATGCCCATTTTTGGCTTCTATCTGCAACCCGCGGTGGGAGGAAGAGTACTATCCCGAAGTTTTTGGGAAGCTTTTGCCGAGTTAGAGTGCGTGCTGGCCATCAAAATTGCCCCTTTTAATCGATACCAAACTTTGGATGTAGTTCAAGCAGTCTGTGCTTCAAGCCGCCATGAGAAGATAGCCTTGTACACTGGGAATGATGATAATATCGTCCTTGACTTACTCAGTACTTTCGAGTTTCAAACTGCACAGGGCCTGGTTAGGAAAGATATTGTAGGTGGCCTATTGGGGCATTGGGCCGTATGGACCCGCCAAGCTGTGCTTCTGCTAGATCGGATTCATACACAAAAGCGCAGTGGCAAGTCTATTGCTGACCAATGGTTAA
>CAZHOC010001497.1:0-1825 GCA_964534295.1 uncultured Bacteroidia bacterium
TCGACGACAAGTTGGCCAGAAGCAGGCACTGTCAAACTAAACCAAACATCAAAGCCACTGTAAAATCCACAACTTGGGCTAGCATCACCCGAAGTAGTTGCAAACTCATTGGTAAAGGTTTGATAAGTACAACTTCCTCCGACCGCAATAGCTGTGGCATTTGCACAGTCGATATTAGTGGGGATACTGGGTTCGAAAGCACAAATCTGAAAGGTTCCACCATTGACACTATTTTCTCGCCATACTTGGATATAAACCGTTTGATTGGCCAAGGCCAAGTCATTGATCACAATCTGGGGCATAGCACCGTTGGGAGAAGCGTTGGTGTTACAAGTATATTGAGTCAAAGCAGCACAACTACCAGAATATAAGGTCATAGCAGTATTGGAGAGTCCCGCATCATCTTGATCGATCACCAGCTTTCCAGAAGCAGGCACGGTTAAGCTAAACCATACATCAAAACCATTGTAAAAACCACAGCTCGGCGTAGCATCGCCAGAGGTAGTAGCATACTCATTGGTAAAGGTTTGATAGGTACAAGATCCTCCAACTGTAATTGGAGTAGCGTTGGCGCAGTCCAGATTAGCCGGAATACTAGGTTCAAAAGCACAAATTTCAAAAGTGCCACCATTGACGCTGTTTTCACGCCAAACTTGAATGTATACCGTTTGACTGGCAAGGGCCAGATCATTGATCACAATCTGGGGCATAGCACCATTAGGAGAGCTATTGCGATCGCATTCGTAGCTAAATAAACTGCCACAGCTACCTGTATAAACTGCCATGGCCGTATTAGTAAGTCCATCTTCATCTTGATCGATGACCAATTGACCAGAAGCAGGAACAGTCAGACTAAACCAGACATCGGCACCATTGTAAAAACCACATGTAGGACTCGCATCTCCGGCGTCGGTGGCATTAAGGTTCGTAAAGTTTTGATAAACACAGCTACCTCCTACTGTAATAGGAGTAGCGGTCGCACAAGTGTTATTCGCAGGTTGGGCATGCAGGGAAGCGAATGCAAATAAAAAGGAGCAAGTAAAGAGTAGTTTGTTAAGAACTTTCATATGCATTTACCAGATTAAGGGAAGTAGTTGCATATGAGTATCACTGCTTCTGGAAAATGTAACATGAATTGTATTTTTTTTCTCCAGAGCTATTGGGGAGACACTGTTTGGGGCTACTCCCGATAGCTATGCGGGAGCGCAGAACGCTTATCCCAAACATCCCCTTTTCGCTGAGCGTTCTGTGCCACAGCTAAAAACTACAAAGATCCTTCGACGGGGCTCAGGAAGACAAGTAGACGATTACCTTGATTTAATTGATATGCCTTTGAGAGAAAAAAGCGTTCCGCGAAGCAGGCCGAATTAGACATCCCCTACTGCAAGAAATGCTGCATAAATCCCTCTTTCCGACTTTCAGAGACAGGGATCTCCTCGCCATTGGTGAGATGAGCCATGCCACCTTTTTTACGGCGTTTGTACTCTACGATTTGTTGGAGATTGAGTAGGTGAGATTGATGGACCCGATAAAAACCCAAATCACTTAGCAGCTCATCATATACTTTAAGGGTTTTGGGAATCAACATCTTGCTACCATCAACAAAGAAAAAGTGAGTATAATTTCTTTCGGCTTCGCAGCGAAGGATGGACTTCACATCGCGTACGATAAATCCTTCCATAGTAGGGAGTACGATCCGCCCTTCCTGCTGGGGCATCTGCAACTGCGACTTGAAAAGAGATATGCGCGGATCGGCTTCCCTTTTTTCTTGCTTCAGGCTTTGCCGAACTTTTTCCACCGCCGCTTCTAGCTCGTCCGGATCAAT
>CAZHOC010001498.1:0-1825 GCA_964534295.1 uncultured Bacteroidia bacterium
GCTCTCGGACAAACTAGTCTTGCCTGGTATTGGATAAGTCTGATCGCAGGTTTTTCCTTCCTTGCCTATTGCTATTTGATTGGTTTGATATCCTGGAAGATGATTAAGTCCTTTTAGTAATGTCAAAGCCGCATATCTGCCATCTTAGTCTGCTCAATCCGCTGCGACATCCTCGGATTTATTTCAAGCATGCGATCAGTGAGCGCTTGGCCGGCTATGAAGTCAGTGTGATCGCGCAGGGGAGGGGAGAAGCCTATGAGGATGAGCATGGGATTCATATGCAGCCTTTACAAGTTTTTTCACGGCTTTCCGCCGAACGCTTAAGTCGTAGGCAGGAGCTCTATCAGATGGCTTTGGAGCTTGAGGCAGACATTTATGTTTTGCATAGTCCGGAATTATTGGGCCTCGCCAAAAAGTTAAAGGCCCAAACTGGCGCAAAGATTCTTTATGATGTGCATGAAGACTATCGCATCAATATTAGACATGCCAACTATTAACCTTGGGGAGTACGCCATTTGTTGGCTGCTTATACCCGCTTCGCGGAACGCCGGGCCGTATCTTGGCTGGACGGTGTGATCTATGCAGAGCAGTGCTATGACAACATCCTAAACGTTCCCGCAGGGAAAAAACTGATACTCGCCAATACCTACACTCCACGAGCGACTCAAGGAAAGACTAGTATAGAAATACCTAAGAAGCCATATCTATTATTAAGTGGTACCATCGCCGAGGAACGGGGTCTTTGGGAGAGCTTAGCATGCTGGGAGGCAATCAATGCAGTGCGGCCGATTTCTTTGTTGATAGCGGGACATTGTCAGTTGCCAGCTTTGTTGAGTCAGTTGCGCGGCTATATCGCCGAACGCCAAATCGAGTCCCAAGTACAAATCATCGGTGGGGAGAAATATGTTTCTGCTGCTGACATTCAAGCTTTGATCAAGCATTGCTACGCGGGTATGTTTTTATACCGCTCTCAGCCTAACCTCATTGGTAAGTATCCTACCAAGCTCTTTGAATACCTCGCTTTCGATAAGCCTCTGATCTATACGGATCATCCACACTGGCGAGCCTTCGACCAAGCGGTCCGAATAGGCGTTCCCTGGAAGGGCAAAACACATACCAGCTCCCTACTCAAAGAGCTAGACGACTGGATGCAAAACCCTCCTCAACATGAGCCCGAGCAATACCTCTGGGAGGCTAAGGAAGAAAAACTTCTTTGGCGCTTTTTGGATAAATTGTAGGCAGATATGAAAAGCCTCGCTGACTTACTACTACTGGGAGACCCAAGACTATATGAGGTCTGTGATCCAGTGCTCGAATCAGAACTGCCAAAGGTCGCTGGTTGGGTAGCTGACTTACATAATGTGATGGAAGAAATCCGCGCCAAATACAATTTTGGCCGTGCCATCGCCGCTCCGCAATTGGGGATTATGAAGCGTTTGATTTATATGAATATTGATCGCCCCGTGGTATTTATCAATCCGGTGCTAGAAGACTTAAGTCCTGAAAAATTTGAGCTCTGGGACGACTGTATGAGCTTTCCGCATTTACTTGTGCGTGTTGAACGGCACCAAAGTCTTACTATCCGCTATCTTAATCAAGACTGGCAAGAACATAGCTGGCAAATGGAAGATGATTTGGCCGAGTTACTGCAACATGAATATGACCATCTCAATGGAGTGCTTTGCACCATGCGGGCGATTGATGATAAATCCTATAAGTGGCGCTAAAAAAGAAACCCGATCGCTAGGAGCAAATCGGGTTTTAGGGCGTTTTCAATATGTTGATGTAAAGGTAGGCTGTTAGAGTTGATTGAGAAAGCGCATTT
>CAZHOC010001499.1:0-1821 GCA_964534295.1 uncultured Bacteroidia bacterium
CATTTCTTCAATGGTGTGCATGGCCGACATGATGGCGTAGATACCGATGCGGTTGGCTATGAAAGCAGGAGTGTCTTTACACAGTACAGTTTCTTTGCCCAGGTACAGATCGCCATAGTGCATCATAAAATCGATGATGGCCGGATCAGTTTTAGGGCCTGGAATGATCTCGAGCAGCCTCAGGTAGCGAGGTGGATTGAAGAAGTGCGTACCGCAGAAGTTTCTCTGAAAATCTTCACTGCGGCCCTCACACATCATCTGCATGGGGATACCCGAAGTGTTGGAGGTAATCAAGGTACCCGGCTTGCGATATTGCTCTACCTGATCAAAAATGATCTTTTTGATATCGAGCCTTTCTACTACTACCTCTATGATCCAATCTACATCCGAAATCTTGGACATGTCGTCTTCGAAGTTGCCCGTCTGGATCAGCTTGGCGAAGTCCTTGTTGTAAATAGGAGATGGCTTTGACTTTAGTGCAAAAGTCAGCGCATCGTTGACAATTTTATTCCTGGCTTTGGCGTTGCCCTTATCAGCATCACTCAGGTCTCTTGGCACGATATCGAGCAGCAATACGTCTACCCCAATATTGGCAAAGTGACATGCGATGCGTGAGCCCATCACCCCGGAACCTAAAACAGCGACTTTCTTGATCGATCTATTCATTGGTCTCAGAATATTTCCTTTTTGTCTATTAAAACGTTGATTTCACTTACTACTTCGAAGAACACATCCAGCTTGTCAGCTGCAATCGATTTCCTAACCGCTTCATTAAATGTGATGACTGTGTTTTTAGAAACACGCCTCTTTTCCTGGCCCAGCTCAGTTAGGAATATTCTGACCGATCGGCCATCATTCGGGTCTTTTTGCCGGTAGATGAAACCTTTCTCTTCCATGCTCTTGAGCATGCGGGTCAGGCTGCGGGACTCCAGTCCCATGAGCGGGGCAATTTTGGTGGCGGGCGTGCCTTCCTTCGGGTCGATATTTAAGACCACAAATGCCATGGAGGTGGTACTTTCGTGTTTCACCGCTTGCTGATTGTACATGCGGTAAATCGCATGCCAGCACATTTTTATTTGGTGGTCTACTGTTTCTTCTCTCTTCATATTCCTTTTGAAGGGTTACGAAGTTAAAGAAAATTTGTTATGCATGCATACTATTTTTTCCGGAATCTTAGCCAGGGTCCTGACTTTTCTTTGAATAGATCAAGTATTGGGTGCCTAAAAGAATTGCGAGCTTGACTTTAGCTGGCTTGCTCCTAGAGCTTTGGCCGGATGAAATGCACCATAAGGATCATTTGAAAAGTCGGGTTTTCTGCATAGAAAGTGTATCGTTTACACCATTGAGACAGCTTGTTGTCATTAGCGCAATATCTTTCTTTAGATATCAAAAAACGCTTACATTTGAGCATCCAGAAAAGTACCTATATGAACAAGCAAGCAGTCCTGCTTACGTTTTTTGCTTTGGTTTGTCTATTATCAAGTTCCTGTGTGCCCAGGGCCAAGCTGGTATACCTGCAACGCGATGGAGAGCCGACAAATGAAGAGCGTAGTTTTAGTGTGAAACGTAGTAAGTATGTGGTTCAAGAAAACGACATTCTGGATATTCAGTTGAGGTCTACCAACTTAGAGGTCAATCAGCTTTTTAATCAAGCTTCGCTGCAGTTGGCCAACCAAGGAGCACAAGCCGCTCAAAACGGTGATGCATTTTACCTTTCTGGTTATACGGTTGATGCTGATGGAGACGTTGAGCTGCCCATATTGGGCAAGGTGACCGTGGCAGGCAAGAACCTAGATCAGATCAAAAAAGAACTGAATGAAA
>CAZHOC010001500.1:0-1819 GCA_964534295.1 uncultured Bacteroidia bacterium
GATCCAAGCGTAACCAAAACCACTGCCGAAACCATCAAGGATGGAATCGTAAGGTTTGTTGGCCATGGCAAATGCTTCCAAACGTCCCATTACAATACAATTTGTAATGATCAGTCCAACGTAAGCACCCAACACTTTGTACATGTCATAGCTATAAGCTTTCAAAACCTCACTTACTAATGTTACAAGCGTTGCGATGATGGCAAGCTGTACGATAATCCTGATCCTGTTGGGGATCAAGCTTCTGAGCAACGAGGTAATCAAGTTTGAAAATACAATTACGAAGATTACCGCAATCGACATGATCATGGTAGGCTTGAACTGTACCGTAACAGCTAGTGCTGAACATATACCCAATACCTGTACGGTAATCGGGTTGTCTTCATTCAATGGATCGGCTACGATCTTTCTTCTTCTCTTCGATAGTAAAGCTTCCGCTGGTTCCTTTACTACTGGAGCTTCTGCAACTTCAGCACTCATATCTTAGCTATTTTGTGTTTTAGTTTTTTCAATAAAGGCGGCATAGCACTCAAGGTACTCCATCAGCATGGCATTCACACCCTTTGCTGTCATGGTAGCACCAGATAGTCCGTCAACCTCATAGTCTGAAAGGCCAGTTTTGCCTTCGCCTTTCACCATAGTAATACTTTTTAGCTCACCACTTTCGTCAAATACCATTTTGCCTTTGTAGCGGCCTTGCACGTTGGCTTCTGTGATCCTTGCCCCAAGGCCAGGGGTTTCACTTTTATGGTCAAATGCAATACCCTTTACGGTATTCAGATCACTTTCGAATGCGATGTAGCTCGAGATCCAATCCCAAAGGCCAGAACCGAACGTAGGGAAGATGTAAGCCTCAACCTCTTTGGATTCGCTCAAGAACATGAAGACAGGATAAGCGCGCTCTTCACGTTTAAGCTTTGAGTTCTTTTGAATGTTTACTTTCTCCGCTTCGTAGGCAGCTCCTGTTGCAGGATCAATATCTATGATATTGCCATTGACATCCACCACAATCGACTTCACGCGTTCTCTGTACAGTTTGTCAATTTCAGCAGGGTCAGAAATATTCGAAATATCCATTACGGCACTCAAAATCTTTTTCTGGGTATCCAGCTTGATCTGAGCTTCTTGCAGTGGCTTAAGCCCCTGATTGGTCAGCGACAATGCCCCACCAAATACCACGGTAAGGCCAATCGCGAATAAGACTACATATAAATTAGACTGTCGCACGTTTTAATCTTCTTTTCTTGTTTGCTTCTACAACATAAAAATCAATAAGCGGAGCAAATACGTTCATGAACAATATCGCCAACATAATGCCTTCTGGGTAAGCAGGGTTGATCACCCTAATAAGTACTGTAATTACGCCAATTAAAATACCATATATCCACTTTCCGGTTTCGGTTTGTGCAGCACTTACTGGGTCTGTCGCCATAAAGACGGCCCCGAAAGCTAGACCACCAATAACCAAGTGGTAATGTGCAGGCATTTCCAAGAAACTGTTTCCTCCAAAAGCATTGAATAGCAAGCCCATTCCAAGGGTTCCCAATACAACACCAAGCATGATCTTCCAACTTCCAACACCAGTGCCAATTAGAATTACAGCTCCTATTAAACACATAATGACCGAAGTCTCACCGATACTGCCAGGAATAGCTCCGATAAACATATTCGTGAAACTAAACATGTCACTTACATAGTGGTTGGCAGCCAAGGCCATCATGTTGGTGCCGTTAGCAGCTGCTTCTGCACCATATGCGAGCATGGTAGCTCCAGAGAAGCCATCTACAGCAGTTTTGTCTCCTAACTAAGTCCAAACATC
>CAZHOC010001501.1:0-1811 GCA_964534295.1 uncultured Bacteroidia bacterium
ATATATCAACATGCGAGGGCATATGGGAGCAACTTACAGCATCCAACTTTTCCAGAAAGAGCTTACTGATTAACCTCGGCGGAGGGGTCATAGGAGATATGGGTGGGTTTGTGGCGGCTACTTACAAACGAGGGATGCGCTTTTTCAACCTGCCCACTACGGTACTATCTCAGGTAGACGCAAGCATTGGAGGCAAACTAGGCATTGACTTTGGTAATCTTAAAAATCATATTGGGATATTCAAAGACCCGGATAAGGTGATCATCTACCCGGAATTCATAAAAACACTTTCAATTCGAGAGGTCAAGTCAGGGTATGCAGAAGTCATTAAGCATGGCTTGATCTATGATTCCAGTTACTGGGATAGTATAAAAAACAGCTCGGTAAATGATATAGAATGGAGCGCTATTATTGAAAGGTCTGTAGAAATTAAGAATGAAATTGTAGCTCAAGACCCTCACGAAAGTGGTCTTCGGAAAATTTTGAATTTTGGGCATACGCTGGGACACGCAATCGAAAGTCATTTACTCGCCACCCCAGATCATTTGCTTCACGGTGAAGCAGTTGCTTTAGGTATGCTATTGGAAGCACACTTATCTCTTCAACTCCGTATGATTTCTGAGTCGACGTTCGATGAGATTCTTCTTTCGATTTCAAACATCTACGACCTACCCAAAGCCCCAAGTCTAGCAGAACTTGCACCTTACCTAGTCCAGGATAAGAAAAATGAAGATGGAAAAGTGAAATTTTCCCTTTTGAAGGGAATAGGGTACTGTGATTACAACTTAGAAGTAGTGAAGACCTTATAAGTAAGAGCATCAACGCATTTAATCAAATGAAAAGATTTTGATCATCCGTGCGCTCTTCCTTTGGCTCTTCTACTTTTGCAGTCTTATTTTTAGTGTTCTTTTTGGGAGTGGAAACCAAAAAGGCGACTGCACCTACTGCTAATGATGCAAAAATTGTTCCTATGGTTTTAGTTCTTGACATATTTGTACTTGTGACAACTGTTTTACGAAAATGGTGATGCCAAACATTAAGAAAAATTGAAATATCGATTAAATAAGTTTTCTGATAGATTAAAAGGGGCGGTCAAGCTTGAGTCATCCAAGAGCGAGAGCAACCGTGCGTTGATCATTGATGCACTGGCAGGGGGTGACGGTAGCACGCTTTCTAATCTCTCCTATGCAAGAGATACAAAGACCATGAAGTTTTTGCTTAAATCGCAAAGTGAAATACTTGATGTAAAAGATGCGGGCACAACCATGCGATTCCTGACTGCCTATCTTGCTGTTGCAGGTCAGAGTCAAACACTCACGGGCACAGAGCGTATGAAAAAACGTCCAATTGGACCGTTGGTAGACGCTTTGAGAGAAATAGGTGCGAAGATCGAGTACCTTGAAGAAGATGGCTACCCTCCCATCAAAGTACATCGGATCGAGGAGCAAAAAAAAGATGCTATCAAAATACCTGGCAATATCAGCAGTCAATATATAAGCGCCTTGCTCATGGTGGCTCCATGCCTCCCTAAAGGATTGACCATCGAATTGACAACAGAGGTCTTTAGTAAGCCCTACATTCAGCTCACTGTCGACCTTATGGATCAATTTGGCGTCAAGGTCAAGTGGGACAAACAAAAGCTTTCGGTCGATCATCAGGAGTATCAGCCCACATCACATACAATAGAAGGAGACTGGTCAGGAGCCAGCTACTGGTATTCCTTCATGGCGCTATCAAAAAATGGAAACCTTACCTTACCCAATATAAGAGCCTACTCCTCTCAAGGAGACAACAAAATCGCTGACATCATG
>CAZHOC010001502.1:0-1810 GCA_964534295.1 uncultured Bacteroidia bacterium
GCCGTCAAAGTACATTCTTGGCCAATTGTGCGAATGATAATTGGCTGTCGCGCGAAGGGCATGAAATTGTCTGAGACTATCTGCACGATGGCTTAGCTGGGAAAGCTGCTCCACCCCAAAGCGGAGCTTATTGTTGATGGAACCATTAATTTGCTGGTTGAATAACACTAATTGATGATCAGGCTCCTCTACCTTAGGCCCTCGATTGCGGATGTTGCCGGCAAGAAGGTTTGTCTGCCAATGTACTTTTTCAAAAGCGTAACTCGTATTGAGTTTAGCAGCATACATCTCCCATTGAGACTGAGATTGGAAATCGGGTCGACTGACATAATCCAAGCCTCCCTGTAGCTTTAGCTTTCCGTCTTTGAATTCTCGTTTTTGGCGCAAGTGATGCTCTTGACGTGAAAACCGGTTTTGATTTTCGCCAAAGCTAATGCCCCCCAATCCCTGATAGCGAAAATCTGCCTCGTGGGAGTTGATATAATTATTGCCAAAAGAAATATTACCTCCGATACTCTGACTTCCCTGCTCCATGATGGCCTCGGCTGGGCCTTCCATCAAGATTTGCTGCTGATCGGATTCCCACAAGAACATAAATAAGTCGGGAGCTTTTTGATCCAAAGGCATACCATTGAAGCTTACACTTAGGCGACTATTTAGCGGAGCCTGAGTATGACGAGGAAGAATTTCATCCCCTTGGCGAGCAATAGACACTTGGCTTTGGGAGGTATTTATCAGACTTGGGTCTGACATGTAGGTACTTTGCTGCCGAATCGCTGCCACAGAAATGGCACAACGACAACAGCCGCCACCTCCGCAAACAATATCTGTTATCGTTCTAGTACTTAAATAGCCCACAATTTCAACCGTCTCTAAATCTATAGCCTGAGCTTCTAGGTCTATGGCAAAGGCTCTGCTAGTTTGATCAAAATCAATGACTTGAGAAACGGCTCCTACTAGGGAAATGGATAGTTTACCCGCTGGTTTAGGACTAGTTAAACTAAAATTACCTTCCCCATCGGTATAGGCACCCAGTTCGGTCCCAACTAATAAAACTTTTACCCCTAATGCTTTTTCGCCATCAAGGGTAACCGTTCCGCGAAGCGGGTAACCAGACTGAGCCCAAGAAAAGCCCCAGACAAAAAGGATGAGAAGAGTTGATATAGTAGTTTTCATGATACTAGGCTAGAAGAGTGAAATTTCCATCCCTAACAAAAGCGTAGGATTTTGGGCAAAGGCAGGCTGGACTGATTGATAGGGGAGCTGGGCAAAGATCTCTTGCTCAGAAAATTGTAGGAGATTTTGACCGTGTAGGTATATGCGACATTGGTCCAGTTTGGATTTTGAATCGAACTCATGTCCCCATGAAAGTTGTACTTCTTGTAGAGAGATACCATTGCCGATCTGGGCCGACTCATTTTGCAACCATCCCCATAGGTTGAAGTGAAAGCGCCAGTTTTGCAGTTTCAGTTCTTGCCCTAATGCAAATACTGAACTCGGCATGACTTGAGGCATTTGGAAAGCAAGGCCATTACCACTCTGATATGACTGTCTTGATTGAAGCGGCATGGAAAAGGGATTGAACTGCGTCTGATTGTAGCTGTAATTGGCCCAGTATCGAATACTATTCCCCCCGTAAATAGGGTTGCTGCCGCTTAGCTGAATAGAGGCACCCAGGGATTTTTGCTGTCCTAGTTGCTCCCAGTGGATCCACCCTAAGTCTATGTTTTCAGAGGCCGCAAAACGATTATAGGTAAGCTGAGCGGTAATGCTTTGATTATGAAGCGGGATTTTGAGCTCAAGCGTATTT
>CAZHOC010001503.1:0-223 GCA_964534295.1 uncultured Bacteroidia bacterium
CGATAGCGTAAGGGATATGCGAACCTTCGGCGGGGTGCATTTTGTAGACAAATTGGTTGAGCCAAACTTTTGGCATTCCCTGTTCATCCATGGCTGCTTTGAAACGACTAATCGTGGCTTCACGATAGTAATCTTGTCGAGTATCTTCCTCCCGCGACCATATCAATTTGACAGGATAATCAAGTTCCCTGGCGATTAAAGCCGCTTGACACGCAATATCTGT
>CAZHOC010001503.1:256-789 GCA_964534295.1 uncultured Bacteroidia bacterium
CATCATCATATTGTTGAGCGTGACATCCTCGAGTTTAAGCCCCAAAGCATCTGCTACGGCAATTCTAAATCCTAAGGGGTTCTGACAACCTACCCAGACTTCGCATTTCCCATCTTTAAACGTAGCCGTTGCATTCATCGGCTCCATAGCAGAATGGGCAAGGTAAGGTACACGATACTCCGCCTCGTGGGTGCTTGCTAGTTCGCCGCTTTCGAGTGCTTTGAGAGGGTTACCCACTTCAAGATCGGTCTTGAGTTGATCCCTTTTGTCTAAGGCCTGAGCAAACTTTGCGTAGATGTCGCTTTGATTTAGCTTTTCATTACCGTTGGTATTGTAATCGATGGTCAGACTGCTAAGACCTTGCTTGGCGAGCCAATACCCATCTGCTACCACTGCTACAGCATCGCCAATTTCGAGCACCTTGTGCACTCCAGCTATGTCTTTGACTAAGCTTTGGTCCACAGATTTGAGCTTCGCGCCAAATACAGGAGGTGATTGAATAGTGGCGTATTTCATACCCGGAAGTTTGACAT
>CAZHOC010001503.1:805-1810 GCA_964534295.1 uncultured Bacteroidia bacterium
AAGGCAAACTGGGCGGTACCATCAACTTTGGCGGGTATATCAATTCTTGGAGGGGATGTGCCAATGATTTTGAAGTCGGCTGGTGCTTTGAGCTTCGGCTTCGCCGGAACGCTTAGTTCTGCTGCTTCTTTGGCAAAATCTGCATAAGGCCCAGACTGATTACTTTTATCGTGATAGATGTAGCTCTTTTCAGCTCTTAGTTCCTCAAGCGGAACGCTCCATTTATCAGCCGCGGCTTGGAGAAGTACGGCTTTGGCTGAGGCTCCTGCTACGCGCATACCGGCTGAACCCGTAAAGCGCACGGAGGCACTGCCCCCTGTAATTTGCAATCCCATTGACTTGGTAGCCATAAGCAAGGCTCCCTCTACCGTCTTGTCAAGGAAGCTCGGGATCTTGAACATCTCTCCCATAAAACCTTTGGCCAAAACGTAGTTGGCGTACTCTTTATCTGCCGGAGCTTCCATGAAACGCAATTTGTCCCAGTCTGCTTCTAACTCTTCTGCCAACATCATCATGAGGGCAGTATGCACTCCCTGACCCATTTCGGCATGTGGCAGGATGGCCGTAATAACATTGTCAGGATTGATCTTGAGCCATACATTGATGACTGTTTCATCTTCCTCTGCGATGAGGCCCATTACCTTGCCGATGCGTTTGCCGGGGCGAATGGCTACGCCCATGATCAATACGCCTCCGGTCAAAATCCCTGCGCCGATAAAGGCGCGTCTTGTCCACTTACCCATTGTCTGCTAGTATTTGAGGATTAGAAGAAAGCGAAGCCGCGGCTTTTTGGATGCCACGTTTGATCCGAGGATAGGTACCACAGCGACAAATATTGCCTTTCATGGCCTGATCAATTTCCTCTTCAGAAGGATTGGGATTATCGTTCAGCAAAGCTACTGCCGACATGATTTGCCCCGATTGACAATAACCGCACTGAGGGACTTGCTCCTCAATGCAAGCTTCTTGCACTGCATGCAGTAATCCTTGGTCGTTCTTGGTGCC
>CAZHOC010001504.1:0-1810 GCA_964534295.1 uncultured Bacteroidia bacterium
GACTTAGGCGCTTATATTACAAGCAACGATTGCGTAAGAGTGGATTAGGACTAAGAATTTCAGTAGGAGTCTATATCGAAAATCCACAGTTTATTGAGCTTGGTGATAATGTTTGGATTGACAAGCGTGTGGTGCTCGTAGCGGGGCCGCCCAAGGATATGGCTAATGCAAGGATCATCGGCAAGCAGTCTTCAGTAAAGTATGGTTGGATTACCATCGGTAGTAACTCTCATGTTGGTGTAGACACTTTTGTCCAAGGGCACGGAGGTGTTTGTATTGGGGACTGTTTTACCTCCTCAAGAGGGGTTAGCATCTACTCTTACTCCAATGATCCTTACTGCTGTAAGTATGGAACGCTGCCTGGACCACAGACTTACTACATAATATCACCGGTACAAATTGGTGAAAATTCTTGGTGCGGGATCAATACTACGATCATTGGAGGGACGCTTGGTAGTAATACTTTTGTTAAGGCTAACTCAGTTGTGAGTAGTAATTACTCGGATAATGTAGTTTTAGCAGGAAATCCAGCAGAAGTCATTAAAAATCGCTTTGTGTGAAAGTACTTTATCTCACACCAGGATGCTTTGATAAAGGTGGAATTAGCCGCTACAGCCGCTATCAAATTCTTGCACTGAGAAGGCTCTTTGATTCCAGGCAAGTGCGCGTCTTATCACTTCTTGGGCCAATGCCCGGAGATTTTGAAACCCCATTTTCTATCTATTGGCATGGTACTGGGAATGGATTATGGCAAAAGCTAACGCTGATAATTCAGCTGGTTCGACAGTTAATGTTTTGGCGTCCGGATGTGCTCCACGTCGCACATGTAAACTTTAGTGGCGTTGCCTTTTTGTTGGGCCGAGTGTTTGGTGTTAGGCAAATCGTGTTAAATGTATACGGTCTAGAAGTTTGGAGTGGATTAACTTGGGATGCTGCTTTGGGATTGCGTAAGGTAGACTCCATTATTTCAGACTGTCATTTTACGGCCCAATACCTTATTGACGAAGGTTGGCGTGTTAAAGAAGATATCACAGTGATCTGGGATTGCGTTGATCTCGATCAATTTCAACCGAGGCCAGAAAACTGGGCTAGAATCCAGGAGCAGTACGAGCTACCAGATCGAGACGAACACTTTATCATCATGACGCTCGGTCGACTTGCATTTGCAGATAAAGGGTATGATCGGCTTATTCGGGTCTTTGCTAAGGTTATAACACAGCATCCTAAAGCTCGATTAGTCATTGGGGGGAAAGGAAATATGAGAAAACATTTAGAACAGCTAATAGCTGCCGAGAACCTCGGACCATACGTGACTTTTACCGGTATGGTGCCTGATGAAGACCTTGCTTCTCTTTATAGTTATGCGCATTTGTTTTCCTTAGTCAGTGATCGTGGAAAGGGTAGAGGAGAAGGTATTCCACTAACTCCTCTAGAGGCTATGGCTTGTCATGTACCTATTATTGTAGGTAATCACGATGGGTCGCAGGAAGCGGTGATTGATGATCTCAACGGGACGATCGTTGATCCATTTGATTTGGAAGCTCATTCAAATGCTATAATTGAACTAATAACATCAAGCTCATTGCAACAATCAAAAGCGTATGCAGCAAGACAAATTGCCAAAGGAACTTTTAGTTTTGAGCTGTTCACCAAAAAGCATGAAGCCTTTTTTACCAAGCACAATTAGGTTTGAGGGGATTTATAACTGATACTCTTCTCATTGGAATAATTGTATTGTTCCTGATGGCCTATTATCAAGTAGAGCCTATTACTGCTCTTTCAGTTGCTTATGCGTTGGTGTTATTGAAAC
>CAZHOC010001505.1:0-1809 GCA_964534295.1 uncultured Bacteroidia bacterium
CATTGATGTAATCCAAAGGTGCATTGAGGGCGCCAATTAGGTTTTCGCTCTCAAAGAATCTTTTTCATACTATCATTGATGTAATCCAAAGGTGCATTGAGGGCGCCAATTAGGTTTTCGCTCTCAAATTCGCTGGCTTTGCGGGCATCTACGATGCGAGGATTTTCTAGGGACGCGAGTTCATCTACGCTGATTGATTCAATCCGGTCTGTCTCCTTGCCTGCTGCTTCCCAGGCGGCAAAACCACCTTTGAGATATCCTTTAGCGTTGTCATAGCCTACTCTGGCAAGACGAGTGATCACCTCTTCAACTCTATCATCCTCTGCTACAATCAACAATTCTTGTTTGACATCGGGTATCAGCGTGCCTACCCAAGTAGCAAAGCTACCGTCAATCCCTATGAAGATCGAGTTGGGGATAAAGCCTTCTCTAAACTGATCCTTGTCGCGGGTATCTAGGATGAGCGCCTCCGTTTCATTGGCGATTAACTCAAACTCAGCCACGCTCAATGCTTTGCTGCCTTGCGCTAATACCGAGTCTAAGCTTTCATAGCCTTTGATGTTGAGCAGTACGTTTTGCGGGAAATAGCCTGGAGGGGGCGTCAGGCCGTTTAGCAATTCGTCCACAAACTCCGCTTCGCTCATATCAGGCCTTAAGGCATAATTGCTCCGTTTTTGATTGCCGAGTGTATCGGTAGTTTCGCTACTCATATTTTTACCACAAGCCGATCCTGCACCATGACCGGGGTAGACAATGATATCGTCTGCCAAAGGCATAATCTTATCGCGCAAGGAGCTATAAAGCAGTCTCGCGAGCTTGTCTTGGGTAAGGTCTGCAATCACTTTTTGGGCCAGATCTGGGCGGCCGACATCGCCGATGAAAAGGGTGTCGCCTGAGAATAGGCCTACCTCTTTGCCTAATTCATCTCTCAACAAAAAGCAGCTGCTTTCCATCGTATGCCCAGGAGTATGCAGCACTTCTATACTGACATTTCCCACTTTAAATACTTGCCCATCCTCGGCCACGATTTTTTCGAAACCTGTTTCCATCGTGGTAGGCCCATAGACAATTTGAGCGCCAGTTTTATTGGCTAAATCAATATGTCCAGAGACAAAATCCGCATGGAAATGAGTCTCAAAGATGTACTTGATTTTCGCACCGTCTTTTTCTGCTCGCTCGAGATAAGGCTGCGTTTCGCGAAGCGGATCAATGATCACGGCCTCTCCTTCTGACTCGATGTAGTAGGCTGCCTCTGCTAAGCAACCCGTATATATCTGTTCTACTTTCATTGGATGATAGCTTAATAATGAATGATGAGCCCAAGGTAGAATACAGAATTCTCTCAATCAGTGATTAATATCACCCACAAAGCTCTCCTTTCGCATTTTAAGCGTTCTGCGTCCCGAAAGCTTTCGGGAGTAAAAACCCAACTACTCTCTCAAAGCGCGGCTAATTTCAATCGTTTTCAAGCTTACCATCTCAGAGGAAACGGAATTTTGGCCGGTAACTAGGCGTCCATCTACTTCCATGTGGGGACTGCGAATGTCTGAGTAGTTGACCTTGCCACCACGTTCCCGGAGGAGGGTTTCGATGATAAAGGGATAGTGCTGATAATGGGGCAAATCCTTACGCTCTTGGGCATCAGGGATGGTATTGACCCTTTTGCCGGCCACGAGATATTGTCCATCAGAGGTTTTGAGATGAACGATACCAGCAGTGCCATGACAAACCGCGGCTACGACGCCTTGATTTTTTTCGTAGATGTGCATGACGATGGTTTGGATGGCCTCATTCTGAGGAACGTCAAAA
>CAZHOC010001506.1:0-1806 GCA_964534295.1 uncultured Bacteroidia bacterium
CTACAATCGCTTACATGTAGCAGCGTATTGCATATGCCGCCAGAGTCTAGCGTTCTGCGAAGCAGTGATAAGAATCTATCACAAGCATAGCCCAAAATAGTCTTGGGTTTTCTCGCTCAATAGCAGATTTGCTTCAGGCGTGGTGTTTTTGCGTCAGGACTTCTCCTGGCGTCTGGGCGTAGCGAGCTTTAAAAGCTTTGATAAAATGAGAAACCTGCTCATAGCCTACGGTTTCGGCGACTTCTCGGACTGAAAATTGAGCGGCTTGCAATAGCTCGTATGCTTTGCTAAGGCGTTTTTCGATGAGCCACTTTTGGGGTGTGGTTTCAAATAAGCGTTGGAAATCGCGGCGGAAGCTGGAAATGCTTCGGCCACTGAGATAGGCATAATCCTCTACCCGCAGGGCTTTGTCATAGTGCTCCTCGAGCAGGGCACGCAGATTTTGTTGGGGACTGCGAGCACGAATACCCTGTAAAAATTGTAAGGCTTGAGGATCTTGCTGCAAGAGTAAAAGCAGTTCCTGCAGCTTAAGGCTCATATAAGCGTTCGGCAAGGCCGGCATCGTAGGTAAAGTCTGCTGCAAAGCCTCCACAAAAACGTTCACCGAAGGGGAAAAAGCCTTATGAAAAAATGCCGTAGCAGCCTCTCCTCCCCCACTCTCATAGTTGATATACTGGTCTAGACGGCTTTGATCAAAGAAAAATAAGATGCTTTCAAATGGGCCGTTTTCAGGCAATAAATCGCTAATGGTGTAGATGCCTTTCGTCATTATGCCCAATTCGCCTGCCTTGATATGCAAAAAGCCGCCCGCCTCGTCTTTGATAATCTGCTGACCATTTAGGACTAGTGAAATCGCATGCAAACCCAGATAGCTGCGCCTTTCTTCTACCGCTTGATCCACCTTCTTTTGGAGCAAAAAGCCATGGGCATCTTGCTGCCAAACTTTGACCGTAGGAAGATCGAGCAGACGGAAAGGGATAGAGAGCATGCTTAAAACAATGGTTTACTTGGATTGGAGGTAGCGATTGCCTTGTTCCTGACTCAGCTCAGCAACTTCTGAAGAATTGAGTAAGCTGGTGATACTAGCTGGCAGCTCATAGTCAAAGACTTTAGGGACATAAGTGCCATCTTCTCTGGCCACACCCAATATATTGAGCCTAGCCCTCAAAGGGCCCAAGCGCTTCTCATAATCGCTAAGCTTAGACTGTGAGGTCGATTTGTTTAGGACATCCAAAGGATTTGTTTGAGCTTGTTGATAGGTATTTTTTTCGCGATTGTAATCAGACAATAGCTTACGATATTCGGTATAAGTACTATGGAAACTGCGTCTATCGTCCATCATTTTTTTTAAGGTCTCATAGTATAAATCTTTTGAACGAATCACTTCTTGACGCAGGGGACCAGGATCCACAGACCAAAATCTTACTCGATTATCTTCGGCATTGGTCAGGAGGTATTGCCCATCAGAGGAAAAAGAAATACCATCGATCCGATCAGTATGGGCCGCAAAGAGAACAGGGCTACCGTCTGTGTTTAGAGAATATTGCGCCACTAAGCCACGATCTCCCCCTAAGAAAACAGCCGTTCCATCTGGACTAAACTGCCCTTGTACGACTTCCTGACCAAAGTCGATCCGCTTTTGTTCCTTACCATCAATACCGTAGATACCTGCGATCCCGTTTTCTCCACAAATCAATATCTTCTGTCCATCAGCGGAGAAGCGAGCTAACCAAATTGGAGAAGCTGTTTTATACTCCCTTAACTTGCGCCCCTTTTGGTCCCATAGTATTGCTTTCCCGTCCCAAG
>CAZHOC010001507.1:0-1803 GCA_964534295.1 uncultured Bacteroidia bacterium
ATATGGTAGACGCAGGAATGCCAGCCATAGAAGCCATTTTATCGGCTACCATTACTCCAGCCATTGTGCTCGGCATTGATGATCAACTAGGCACGATAGAAAAGGGAAAATTGGCAGATATTATCGCATTGGATGGTAATCCCGTAGAAGATATTCAAGCCGTAAAAAAAGTGAAGTTTGTGATGAAAGAAGGGGTGATCTACAAACAATAACTTTAGTTTAAATGCCATCGCTTCACTTGAAGAAACGATGGCATTTATCTGCTAAGGCCTACGGATAAATTGCTCCCGCTTTGCTCCAATTTTCATCATTTTACGCACTGCCTCAAAAGCTTCAACTGGTCGATCAGTAGCTAAAATATCAATCCCGCTTTCAATGAGTTCTTGGTAGATTTTTCCACCTTTTGCCTCTGCTTGCTTATCAATATTGCCCATTGTTCCTTGAATACAAAGGATTCCTTTGCTATGCAGTGTCTCAAAAAGGGTAGGAGCGGAGCGACGCGTACCAGTAAAAGCAATCACCTTATCTGTAGGGATTCCTGTTTTTTGAAAACGCTCCCATTCCTCCATACTCCGTATACTTACAGACAGCATTAAGTCTGGATTAAGGTTTAAAACGGTTTGCGCATCTTTGTAATTATAGGTAATAACAGCCACATAATCTTCTGCTTTCGCTTCCACAATTTTAGCTACGACTTCCTCAAAAGGTACGCCTCGCTTAATATCGAGCGTAATGACAGCCTTACCTTTTATCCATTGTAATACCTGGTCCAATGTAGGCACACTAAAATCAGCAGCCTTCCCAAAATCATCTACGAGTTTCAACTCCTTTACATAGGACCATTCCCGATCCGCCCCTTTTCCAGTTCCTGTAGTGGTACGATCCAAAGACCGATCATGCATCATATACAAAACTCCATCTTTACTTCGAACTACATCACACTCTATGATGGCAGGCATTTTCTGTAACACATGATCAAAAGTTTCTATCGCATTTTCAGGATATCCCTCTAAATATCGCCCACCACGATGGGCACTGATTAGCGGAAACACGTCCCCATCATACTGCAAGAATTGGCGTAAGCCTCCCTCAGGCACCTTCGTATAATACCCACCAACTTGCTGACCCAGCAGGGGAAGTGAAATTGCTAACACTAAAGAAAGAAGAAAGTATCTCATAGAAATAGTTTTATGTGGGCGTATGCCGATAGGAATCGGCACCAGGCTCTTCGGCACTCTCTTCTTATTACTCATTGAGCAGGAGTCGAACTGAGCAATAAGGGTTCAAACAACACCTACGATCCTTTACGCACCGGTCTGTACAAAAAAGTAGAGGCTTGCCCTACAAAAGAACAAGCCCCTAAATTATATCAAAATATCAAATTCACTCACTCAAATCGCTACACTGAGCGAAGTCGAAGTGAGCGAAGTCGAAGTCTTATTCAAAGATGTAACGTACACCCAAGTTCATCTGCCAGCGAGAACTCTGCAAACCAGCATCATCCAAGAAAGGATCAACATCATTGCTTTCGTTGATACGATCAGGATCGAAAGAGAAGGTAGGTACCGTTTCTTCACCAGTATTAGGATCAGCTTGGAAACCTTCAAAGTTCAACAACTGAACATTGCTACCAACAAGAGGACGACGGCCCCACTCAGGATTCAATAAGTTGGTGAAGTTTACAATATCCAATGTAAACTGTAAGGTGTGATCCTTACCACCAGCAGCAAAAGTAAAGTCTTGCATGAAACGTAAATCAACTACATTGCTCCAAGGACCAAAGTTTTGGTTGCGCTCTGCATA
>CAZHOC010001508.1:0-1802 GCA_964534295.1 uncultured Bacteroidia bacterium
CAACATGTTCCAACAAGTCATGCGGGAGACGACAAAGATTAGCAGTATGGTTTTCATGATCTTGATTGGCGCTACCGCTTTTTCTCTGGTTTTTAAGTGGTTAGGAGGCGATCGTTATCTCACTGAATTAATTACCAGCTCAGCCCTTTCGCCTATGACCTTTTTGTGGTTAGTGATGGCAGTAGTTTTCGTAGCAGGCTTCTTTATCGATTTTATCGAAATCATCTTTATAGTCGTGCCGATAATCGTCCCCTTATTCCGCAATTTGGGTTTGCATACGGAGCTAGATATGAGTTTTACTACGGCTATGGTTTGGGTAGGGATTTTACTCGCGATGAATCTCCAAACCTCCTTCTTATCTCCACCTTTTGGTTTCTCCTTATTTTATCTCAAGGGAGTAGCACCACCAGAAGTTAGCACTGCTCAAATTTACCGCGGGATTTTACCCTTCATTTTGATTCAAATCCTGTTTTTAGCCCTATTAATCCTATTCCCAGGCATCATAACATTATTACTTTAGAGGGGACTCATGTATCTTTGCCCTCATGTCAAATACTTTTGGAACGCTTTATAGCATCACTAGTTTTGGAGAGTCCCACGGCGCGGGAATCGGAGTCGTAATTGATGGATGTCCAGCCGGCCTCGAACTCGATATGGACTTTATTCAGTCTGAACTCGATCGAAGAAAACCAGGCACCAGTAGAATCACCACTCAACGTAAAGAGCCTGATACTTTTGAAATCCTATCAGGGCATGTTGGTAATATTACCACCGGCGCACCCTTAGGCTTCTTTGTTCGTAACCAAAATGTTCGCTCCAAGGACTATGATCACCTAGCTTTTGCCTTTAGACCTTCTCATGCTGATTATGCCTATTATGCAAAATATGGCCTTCGAGATCATAAAGGGGGTGGGCGTTCCTCTGCAAGAGAAACCGTAGCAAGAGTCATCGGAGGCGCCGTAGCCAAACTACTGCTTCGGAAGGTATCTAATATTGAGGTGGAAGCTTGGGTCCAACAGATTTACAACATCAGTCTTGATCAGGATCCTGAGTCAGTCGTTCTCGAAGGGGAATATGCCCAAGCCGTCAGATGCCCTGATCCAGAGATAGCTGAGCAGATGTATTTTGCTGTAGATCAAGCGAGGCGAGATGGCGATTCGGTAGGTGGAGTGGTAAAGTGCCGTGTCAAAGGCATGGAAGCAGGCTTAGGTGAACCTTTATACAATAAACTACCAGCAGCTTTAAGTACGGCTATGTTGAGTATCAATGCTGTCAAGGGCTTTGAGATAGGTAGTGGTTTTGAAGGCACCAAAATGCGAGGTTCCCAACACAACGATCCCTTCTACAGTGAAAATGGTAAAATCCGGACCAGGACAAACAATTCTGGTGGGGTCCAAGGTGGTATCAGTAATGGAGAAGATTTACTTTTTAGAGTAGCCTTCAAACCGACTTCAACCATCATGCAAGACCAGGAAAGCGTTGATACCGAAGGCAATACAACTACTGTTTCAGGTAAGGGACGTCATGATCCCTGTGTAGTACCAAGAGCTGTGCCTATCGTAGAATCCATGGCCGCAATAGTCTTAGCGGATCAATGGATGATGCAACGAGCCCGAAATATCAGAGAGCAGTCCCAAATACATTTAGACAATCTGGCTGAATAGTAGATATTGCCCAATTAAAAGACCAAAACAATCTGAATCTAATTGGGCTTTTTAATCGTACTGCCAGTTGTTAACTTTGCACAAATTTTTGTTCCACTTATGAGTGATAAAAAGTCTAGAAATCGCAGTTTTCTAAAT
>CAZHOC010001509.1:0-1799 GCA_964534295.1 uncultured Bacteroidia bacterium
GAAAACTGTATCAAACACGGTATTGCCAAAATATTGCGAGACGGCAAGGTATCCCTTGACTGTTTCAAAGAGGGCGACGATCTGGTTTGCGAGGTTTATGACAATGGACCAGGTATTGACTTGAGCCGCATTTACAAAAGTACCGGATTGAGTAATAGTATTGCTCGACTTGAAAATATCTACGACCGTAAAAACTTGCTGAGCTTTGAGAATACGGGCGACGGAACTTTAGTAAGCATGCGAATTCCGCTCAAAAAGGTCGAATAAGCCCCTTTTTTGAGCTTTTCACATTTTGCGAAAATCCTCTCCAAACTTTGCCATACATCGGCACGGCTTTTGATACTATGTTAGTTGGATGAATGAATTCTTTGTTTTTTCGAATCATTCTTCACTATTTTTATCCGACACCGTTCTTTTCCCCCATCTATACCACGCTTACATAGCGCTTTTTTATTTCTAATCAATCAGATATTTATGGCTACACTCCGTGTACTCATTGCAGACGATGAGCTGCCGGCACGTAATAAAATGACGCGCCTCTTGAAAAAAATCGAGACGGTAGAACTCGTCCACGCAGCAGAGAACGGTTTTGACGCGCTAGAACACATCCACTCCCTCAAACCTGATTTAGTATTTCTCGATATTGAAATGCCGGGCCTAAACGGATTGGAAGTGGCTGAAAACATTGAATTGGAAGAGATGCCTTCTGTCGTATTTGCTACTGCTTACAGCGAACACGCCATCAAAGCATTTGAGCTCAATGCAATGGACTATCTCCTCAAGCCTTTCAATGAAGCTCGTCTCCGTTCTGCCGTTGAAAAAGTAACAGAAAATCGCTCAGGTACGAGCTTGGACAAACAAAAAATTGCCCAAATCCTCAAATCTGAACTGGCTGAAGAGATTAAGACACCTTTTTCCAATAAGGTGCCTATCCCAACGCGCGACCGTTACAAGCTTGTTGATTATAATGATGTCGTTTGTATTGAAGTGGAAGAACGCAGCGTAAGACTCTACACCAAAGAGAAGTCTTACTTGCTTAACCAAACTCTCGATACCTTCGAGCGCAAACTCCCTTCTGATATGTTCTTTAGGGTCAATCGCTCCTGCATCATCGGCCTCAAGCACGTCAAAGAAATCGTGATCTGGTTCGGTAACCGCTTCAAGATTATTCTTAGCAACGAAAAAGAAGTAATCTCAAGCCGTGAAAAATCAAAGATCCTCAAGCAGGTTCTGAAGTTCTAGCCAAGATTTAGGCTACAAAAATTGAATAGCCAATGTAAAAGTGATGATTGTCAGTTACTTTTGCATTGGCTGTTTTATATTTTATCCCCTGTGTTTTGAGTACCAAAATCACCCTTGTACCTACGCCCATCGGCAATCTTGAAGACATCACCTTAAGAGCTTTACGCACGCTTGAGGAGGCTGATCTGATCGCTTCTGAAGATACTCGCACCTCTGGCATATTACTCAAGCACCATTCTATTAGCACCTCGCAGACCGCCCTCCATCAGCACAATGAACACAAAAAAGTACCTCTACTATTAGATCAAATAGAGGCAGAAGAATTGCACCTGGCCGTCATTAGCGATGCGGGTACCCCTGGGATTTCCGATCCAGGGTTTTTGTTGGTCCGTGAAGCCATTGCTCGCGACATCAGCGTTGAGACTTTACCGGGCCCTACGGCTTTTGTACCGGCCCTAGTCAACAGTGGCTTGCCCTGTGATCGTTTTGTCTTCGAAGGCTTTCTCCCCCCCAAAAAAGGCCGTCAGACACGTTTGCAGATGCTTTCTACCGAAGCC
>CAZHOC010001510.1:0-1798 GCA_964534295.1 uncultured Bacteroidia bacterium
ATTGTTTCGCCACAGGTATATATCGAACGTTTGGTCAGCGGAGATTTTAGCGGGCCCTTAATGAGCTGGTATACCAGCGGCGCATTTATCCGTGGAGTCTATCCTGAGGGCAATTTTAGCTGGAATCACCTGTGGTTCTTGCCCTACCTACTGGTCTTCTCGTTGTTGCTTACACCTGTATTTGTGCACTTGCGTGCAAATAAGCAAGGAAGATTCATAACCTGGCTCAGGAGAAAGGTGAGTAGAAATCCGTATTTCCTGTTTTGGTTCATTGTCCCACTCTATTTCTGTGAGTCTTTTCTGGAACCTTTCTTTCCAGTCCAGCAAAACCTTGTAGCTGATTGGTTCAACTTCACGCGAAGTGTTATCCTATTTTTTTATGGGTTTTTATTGATTTCTATTAGGGAAGAGTTTTGGGTGGCGGTCCAGAATATTTGGAGGAAAACATTTATCGTGGGATTAATTTGCTTTCCAGCTATACTGATCCGTTGGTCCCTGATTGAAGACTCCATGCTCATGCATTTCATCGAAGCTTGGTTTATGGTAGGGAACATCTGGGCCTGGATATTGACCATCTTTGGGTTTGCTGCGACCTATCTTAACAAGTCGAGTAATGAGCTGGCCTATGCCAACCGGGCAGTTTACCCTTTTTACATTTTGCATCAGACGGTGACGATAGTTCTGGGTTACTTTATTTATGATGAGCCCTGGGGCTTCCTACCTAAGTTTCTTGTATTGCTACTCGGCACGTTTGGCTTCAGTTTTTTGATCTACGAGCTTTTGATTCGAAGAATGAAGTGGACCTGGGTGTTGTTTGGCGTGAAAGGGAAGTAGGTTTACTTGGGGAAGGTAATGTCTGACTACTCCTTTACATAGTTATCTATCGCTTCGATTAACTCATTTCCAGAAGTAACTTGTTCTTCGTAAAAGCCGGTGAGGAAGGCGGTAAACAAATAGCCGCGGTAGAAAATCGATAGAACGATATCATGTCCCTCATGATTGGTGAGCTCTTCCGTATAATTCCCTATGGCAGCATTGATTGACTGGTTTGGTCGCTCCTCCAGTTCTAACCATTCAGAGAAAAAGCCAGATTTGTGAAGTTGAAGGTCTAAATCGTTTGACCATACCTGCAGGCTATTTTCCTCAAAAATCACCTTATCAGAAGAGCTGTAGTAGGCATAGAGTAGGTTCTCGAGGTTGCTGTTATCTAAGTGCTGCAAGTATCCTGAGTTCTTAAGCGATTCGAATCCGCCTCTATTGAAGTTGATTGGTTGCCCGATGATCATAGCGAAGAGAGCTTCTGTTATCACTCTTTGCGCATCTTCATTGAAGTCTCTTTCGGAAATCAAATTGGTCGCGTTTGCGCACAATGCAGATTGGTTGGTGCGCTCGCTGATCATCTTTTGCGCCACCAAAAGATCTGCTTCGACATTGATGGCAATTTTCTGGAGATAATTCTTTAATTCTTGTTTTTCAATCCGCGACTTGTTTTGGTTGTCTAGCGAGAGAGCGATCATGATGCCAATTACCACCAGTAAGATTTCACCCACTCCATGCAACAGGTATACTTTAATCTTATTTTCTGCAAGTAAGTTTCGTCTGACCCTACGGAGAACGGGAAGCATATTTTAAGGGTTATGTAGCTGAAGTAACCACACTAAAAGTAGCTGATCACGCCGCACTACACAAGAGGCTACCTACATATTGCTTTTGATTTACTTGTGTGCTTTGGCAGAATTCTACTCCTTAGGCGCACTGTCTTCTTGATCTTCTATTTCCACAATCTTGACTGTGATGG
>CAZHOC010001511.1:0-1797 GCA_964534295.1 uncultured Bacteroidia bacterium
CCCTGAGCGTTGATTAGGGTCCCTGTTGGCTCAAACTGCCCATCGGGCAATTCATCCAGCGCCAATTCAAATAAATCTAAAATTTCCTTGCGGCCCTTATCGATCTTAGGCCAAGAATTTGGGGCTACTTTCACCTTGGGATCAAGTACATCATTAATGCTGAAAGCTTGAATTCTAGGCTCTCCTGCAAATATGCGTTTTTGCCAAAGCTTAATTTCCCCTGCTGTTTCCAAGCTATAAATATGAAAATCCTGCAAAGGCAAATCCGTGATCCAAAGACACTTTTTCCAATCAGGAGCAGGAAGCTCCAAATGAAGCCCTTTAAGATGCTTTAATATCCTCAAAAAGCGCACATCTCTCCCCTTTAGTTCCCCTAAATAAAGGCGGCTGATCAGCGGTAATTCCCAAGCACTGATTTCACTCAAAGGACGCTTCTTGCGATCGTAATGACTTCTATAGCTATAGTTTTCAATTCCAGCCTCTTGATCTCGAAAGGCTAGCCAAGCCATTTCGAGATAGAAAGTTCTTGCCAAAGGTAAGCCCTCAAACTGGGTCAATTCAGCTTTCAGATTATCCCTAAATGCTGCCCGACTTAAAAAGAAACTTAGATATGCTATATGTCTAAAAACAACGCTACCATGATCCACGATCATGAGAATATTTCTTTGTAGGATGCGCCAATCAAGTCCAAATGCGGTCGCTAGAGATTCAATTTCTGTCAATGAGAGCTGCAGTGATTTAGCCTCGTGCCAAGGCAAATACATACTCCCTGCTACAGCTTCCAGAAAGCGTTGCGCAGCCTCCTGCTGATCTTTTTGCTTATAAAGCTGCCTCAACTCAGCCTCCACTCTGTAGGCAAATAGTTGATAATAGTAGCGATCATCCTGCTGCAGCGAACTAAGCTTTAGTCTCTCGAGCCACAGCGGGGTTTCCGCCAGTTCAGGCCATTGTTGGAGCAGGCTATTTTGGGCCCTTTTATATTTTTTCACGCTGCGCGGAACGCTTGTCCTCAGCTTGGCAGCAGCGTCTATTGGCACCAACTCACACAGAGTGAAGCGGACTGATTCCTTAGGTCCAACAAAAGTATAGTGAGGATAATCGAGCTTTTCTAGCTCGGCGAAGCGGGCATGACTACAGGCTAGGATTATTTTACGATAAGGACGAGTATACTTGATAAGCTCATCCATCCGAGCCCCAAAATCAATAAAGACCTTTGGGTCCTCGTCTAAACCATCTATGATTAAAACTGTATCCTCATCGTCTTCAAACTCTCTTATTTGACTGATATCTTGGGTCAAAGCCAAGGAAAAGTAACGTACTTTGGACTTTCCCCATAAACCTCGGTAGAGCTTAGCGTATAGCCGCAAAAGAAAATGCGTCTTACCACTCCCACTTGGCCCCAGCAACAGATAAAAGTTACGTTCTAGCTCATTTTGGGAGGAAAAGCGTTCTATGAAGTAGTCTAAAAGCGGAAGCATCCCCTCCCCTGGCAGAAATCCCCATCTTTTGAGTGGGCTTTTGAGGGCAAGCTGAATAAACCTAAAATCAAAATAAGCCGCCAGACTGGGCGCAATTTGATGGACACGCATCCTAAGAACTAGGCTTTGAAGCATTGAGAGCATAGCCCAAAGGGCTACTATTCCTATGATTAGGACTAGCAGAATTTGTAGAGAAGTTGGGATTTGCTGCCAATACAAAAGCAAGGCATTGAGGCTAATAAAGCGAATCAAGCCGAAAATGGGTTGTTATTACTAAAATCAAAAGGAAAATAAATTCAATAACTTTTACATTCGGAGT
>CAZHOC010001512.1:0-1795 GCA_964534295.1 uncultured Bacteroidia bacterium
GGAGGAGGAGAGCTACAAGCAAGAATTAGGGTGAGACTTAGTAGGGCTATTTTTGCCCCAATCGTGTAGTAGTTCATCTTAGTTAGTAGTTTATTCACTGCTATTTACTCATTGCCAGGGATTTTCACAAAATCGGCCACTCAACATTTTTTTTCTTAGGGAGGAAGCGAATCTTTCTTTTTTCTCGTCTAAAGGAGGAATTGAGACATAAGTATTCAAAGCAGCACTCATGTTAAAAAAACTCATCAGCCTTTCTGTATTTGCTCTCGTTATACTCCCTTTGATGCTAATTCCCGCCTGTGAAGATTGGTTGACCTATGAGGTTACCATTTGTGATGTTGAATTGCTAGCGAATCCGGAAGAGGGATTTTGGGATAATCAAGATACCGTCATCAGCATGACGGAGGACATTGCCTTTTGGGTCTTGTCCGATCCAGGGCAAGCGACATGCTGGGCACCAAGTATACCTTTTGTCAATACGGCTTATGCGACCTCACCTTGTGCGCGCTATACCAATAGCCTATCACAATCGACTTTCGATCTTTGTTTTGATCGTGAGATTACATTCGAAAACGAAATCATAGCCGCCAATACCAATTTGTTTAGGCATCCGGAGATAGCGGCTGAGATCTTAGTGGAGATCAATGCAGATTGCGACTGGTACAATTGCCTCCTGACTTTTTCGCCCGCTTTGCGGAACGCTATCACCTTTGATACTGGTGAATATCTGGTAAGCTTTAGTTGCGAGACTTCCGATGATAGGCAAGTAGAGGATAGTGTGCGAGTGATATTTAGGCTGTAAATTGGATGCTAAATTGATTTGTAGTTTTGCATTATCTGGTCTACCAAGCCTATCGTAATATTGACAATCTCCATGAGTGTTTGTACTCACTCTACAGCTTTGCTGCTTATCCTGGGACTGCAAATGTGGTGATATATACTGATAGAGAAGATTATTTAAGGCCTCTAGCGCCCCCAAATCTTCAAATCACTTATCGCAATCTCAGCGAAAAAGAGATCGATAGCTGGCAGGGGCCAGCTAAATTCGTACATCGCTTTAAGATTTGTATGCTGCTAGATTTGGTAGAGCAGCTCAATCCAGAAGACCAGGTACTTTATGTCGATACCGACGTAGTGTTTGAGCGTTCGGCGCAGCCGCTCTATGAAGCCATCTCCCAAGGCACACTTTGGATGCACTGCAATGAAGGCAATATTGTGGGCCAGGCAAAGAGGCATCGGATCTTTAAGAAGGTCAGTAGATTTCTTGAATCAGATCTCCCTAGTAGCCATGCTGTACCCAAGACGCAGGATATGTGGAATGCGGGAGTTTTGGGTTTTCAGGCTGCCGATAAGAATTTACTTCAAGCAGTATTGGGTCTAACAGATCAGATTTATCAGGATTTTGGGATCCACGTCGTGGAACAATTGGCCTTTTCTGTGGTCTTTAGTGGTCAAAAGAAGAGAAAACTGAAAGCGGCTGAGGATTATATCTTTCACTATTGGAACTTTAAAGAGTTTCGGTCGATCCTAAACGCTTTCTTCGCGAAGCATACTGAACCAAATATTATTCAGAAAAGAGTATCACAAATCGAACCCCAACGGCTGATCCAACCAAAGCTCGCTTATGAGAAACTGAGCTTTTTTCCTAAGACCCTGCGAAAATTGCGCGGTAAGTGGGATTTCCCCCCTTACGAAATCTAAAAACTTACAATTGGCAGGATTGCCCCGCCAAAGCTGTCTTTTATGCAAGAAAGACTTGGGGGCACTTTGATGAAGCTTAGTAGTTTGAGCTATT
>CAZHOC010001513.1:0-1794 GCA_964534295.1 uncultured Bacteroidia bacterium
AGCAGGTGATCGCTCTTTGGTTTCATTAGTGGCTCACGAATTGGCTCACTCATGGTCGGGTAATCTCGTAACCAATGCTACTTGGAACGATTTCTGGCTAAACGAAGGCTTTACCGTATACTTTGAAAATCGCATCATGGAGGCCCTAAAAGGGCGAGATTACTCTGAGATGCTAGCCTATATCAGTTACCAGGATTTGACAGGAGAGGTGTCTGATATGGGATTGGATAACCTAGATACAAGATTAGCGCTAGATTTAACGGGTAGAAATCCCGACGATGGCATGACTTCGATTGCTTATGACAAGGGATACTATTTCTTGCGTTTGATCGAAGAGACCGTAGGGCGAGATAAGTTCGATGCTTTCTTGAAATCCTACTTTAGTACCCATGCCTTCCAAACCATGGATACTGAATCATTTCTAATCGAGTTAGACAGCAAGCTGCTTAGCGCCCATCCCGGTGCAAGCGAGACCGTGAGAGTCGACCAATGGGTCAATCAAACAGGCATTCCTGATAATATCCCAGTAGCGAAGTCTACACGTTTCAATAAAGTATCTGAAAATCTCACCTCTTGGATCGCGGGTCAGCCTGCTGAGCAATTAGATGTCGAAGGTTGGAGCACCCACGAATGGCTTCACTTCATTCGCACCCTGCCTGATTCCTTATCTCAAGAGCATATGGAGCGCTTAGACAAGGCCTTTGGCTTTACTCAACGCACCAACTCTGAGTTGCAATGTGCTTGGTATCAACAGGCAGTAGTCAGTAAGTACGAAACGGCTTATCCCGCGATGCGCGCCTTCTTGACCAAAGTAGGGCGACGTAAGTTTCTCTCGCCGCTATATACAGCGATGATGAATACTGGCCAAGAAGAACTGGCTCGAGATATATATGCAGGGGCAAGGGAAAATTATCATCCCATTGCTCGCACCAGCATCGATGAGATAGTCAATAAATCAGAATAAGTTATGACTCGAATTCTGTGGGTATTTCTTGCTGCCGCTCTCTTGAGCGCGGCCCCCAACGGTAAGGCAAAACGCTACCTCAAAAAGCTGGCAAAATACCGTCTCGAAAAAGAAGCAGAATTCCGAGATCCCGATCAATCTCCCTTACGTGAAGCAGCCCCTGATTTCAAGGGAAACCATTACTACGATGGTAACTATGCCTATCTGGTAGAGGCGAGAGTGGAAAAGGTACAAGATGGCGAGCCCTTTTTGATGCCTACGAGTAACCCAAATCGGCAGAAGACATTTGTGCCTTATGCCAAGCTTCACTTCAATCTGGAAGGCAAAGATTGGACGCTCACGGCCTACTTCAGCCCGCAGACTGCACGTTTGCCAGGCTATGAAGATTATTTATTCCTACCCTTTACTGATCTCACCAACGGCAAGGAAACTTATGGCGGGGGACGCTACCTAGACATGCGAATGCCTGATGGGGAAACGATGATGATCGACTTTAACAAAAGCTATAATCCTTACTGCGCATACACCGACGGTTGGTCTTGCCCTATCCCTCCTGAAGAAAATTTCTTAGAGATGGAGGTGAAGGCTGGTGTGATGGATTTTGGACATTAGGCCCGAAATTATCACGAAAAGATCACAGTTGTTTTACAATTTCATGGAATCTGTCTTATGAGCGACATGAGATTGTGTTTTCCGGAACCTCTTGTTTAGGTTTGCGTTGTTTGAAAGCAACACCAACCCTTTATCTTAAAGTTTCTTTTCAAAACGCACCACGCTTATGAGTCAGGAAAGTAATATTTGGTTCCTAGAGGAAGTCAATCTTTTCCAGT
>CAZHOC010001514.1:0-1792 GCA_964534295.1 uncultured Bacteroidia bacterium
CTGTGCCTAAAATACTATGCACAGGATTAAGAAAATTCATCGTATCGCCTCTCTAGGGCTGATTTTATTTGTTAGCCTTCATTTGTTCAATCATATGCTTGCCTGGGGCGGGATTGCTTTGCACCAATCCTTCATGGAGGATTTCCGTCTCATTTATCGTCATCCAATTGGAGAAGGCATTCTATTTTTGTTGATCATTGCGCAAATCATCAGTGGTATCTGGCAGATCAAGCAAATTCCAAAAGTAGAGCGCGCCCAAAACAGTTTGCAAATATATTCGGGGCTCTATCTGCTATTTTTCCTTTTGGTACACACTTCAGCGGTCCAAATGGGACGTTATGTCAACGAACTAGACACCAATTTTTACTTTGCCTCCATCGTGCTACTTGATCATAGCTCCCGCATTTTCTTTATCCCTTATTACAGCCTGGGTATTTTAGCTTTCTTTGCTCATATCGGAACCTGTCTTAGGTGGTATCTACCTCAAAACTATCGAAAAGCCTTTCTCTGGGGGTTAATCGGCCTTGCTTTGATCGTAGCATTGAGTATCATTGCCTTGTTTTCAGGCTGGGTGTATGAAGTTCCGCGACTAGCGGAATACGAAAAAGCACTGATATTTTGATCGAAGAGATTTTACAATACCGTCCTTTACTGCTCCATATTGCCTACAATATGTTGGGAAGTATGGCTGCTGCTGAAGATGTGGTACAAGAGGTTTTGACGGATTTCCTGTCTTCGGATGCAGCTCACATCAAATCAAGCAAATCCTACCTCGCCCGCATGGTCACGAATCGTAGCCTGGATCTTCTGCGGCGCCTACAGCTTGAACGTGCTCAATATACTGGCCCATGGTTGCCAGAACCGGTTGTGGATGCGGCATGGGAGCCTGAGCAGCAGACGATCTCTTTGGCGCTTCTCCATCTTATGGAACGCTTATCCCCGGTCGAACGAGCCGTTTATGTACTCAGGGAATGTTTTGATTGGGATTATGATACGATCGCAGATCTGGTGAATAAGCGTTCGGCTAATTGCCGTCAACTCCTAAAACGGGCCAAGGAAAAACTACAGCAAGCCCAGAATGTCCAAGTCATTAATCCCACTCAAATGCAGGCTTTGAGTCAGGCTTTTTTCACAGCTAGTCAAGAAGCTGATTTCGAGCCCTTGAAAGCGTTATTTGCAGCAGATATCAATATGATTAGTGATGGAGGGGGCAAAGCGGTCGCGGCGCTGAAAACCATCATCGGCCCGGAGCATTGTGTACGTTTTTTGCAGGGGATCCAAAAGCAAATTGCCAAAGAAGCCCAGTGGGAAGTCAAAATCATCCAAGGAGATTGGACTTTATTGCTTTGGGAGGGCGAAAAGCTCCAATCCGCCTTAGTGGTGGTGTGGCAAGGCGAGCAGATATTCAGACTCCTTTCTTATCGTAATCCGGACAAACTGGATCGAATTGTAGAACAGTTAAATCAGTAAAGGTGAGTTCCTTTTTCGAGAAGCTGACTTTAGTTTTTTTGCACCTCCCGATAGCTATCGGGAGCGCGGAACGCTCATCTCTAGGCCCTAGGCTAGGTTATCTGCCTCTGGAACGATTTCTTCTTCTACGACTTCTGGAGTATCGGCCTTTGGCTTTTTGAGCGGTACACTGTGCTGGACACGATAAACAAAACCCGCTAAGGTCGCGCCAAGGAAGGGCCCTACGACATAAATCCAAATAGGGCTCCAATTAGCCGCAATCACATTAGGTGCTACGCCCAAGGCAGGATTGTAGGCGCCTCCTGAAATATGATGCCCCACA
>CAZHOC010001515.1:0-1792 GCA_964534295.1 uncultured Bacteroidia bacterium
AGGTGGACGAAATCACTCACCGCATGGTAACAGAAAACAAAGAGGGCATCCTCAAGATGTACCAAAAGGGTTATCAAGAATTAGCGGAGCAATTGGCCCTATATACAGACTCTATCAGAGGCATTCGCCAAAAGTATAATGTCTTCAATACGGAGTATCAGACTCAAGCGCTGGTGCAGCAAGTCATGCAGGCAGAAGGAGAGCTGGCCGCTAAGCAAGCCACTCTGCGGGAGGTAATTAAACTAGGTAATAACAATGCGCTAGAAGCCAACTTACGCTTAGAGATCAGTGCCTTACGTAGTCGAGTATATAGCCTAGTCAACAAGAATAGCGGTTCTTCCATCAACTTACAGTCTTTTAGAGAAGGCTTGGATCAAGTACTCGCGCTCGAGGAGCTATGCGAATATCTCTCACGTGATCTTAAGGATGCACGTGAAAAAGTTGAGTATCTCCAGATGATGGACGAAGCCAACTACACTACCCTCTTTATTCCGGAATACGCGCAAGCGCCTGACAAAAAAGCTCGTCCGATCCGTTGGCTGATCTTGGTAGCAACCGTATTAATCGCTTCGCTCGTGAGCGTGATGGGTGCCATCTTAGCAGACAAATTGACTGGGGACGAAGTAGAAGCCTAGACGTTCGATGGAATCGCTCCTCAACCAAATCACAAACCGCCAATGGCGCTGGGTCATCCTAATTGGCCTTGCCGTGCTGACTTTTGGGTCAGTTTGGTTTGCTTTGCGGATGCGCATCAATTTGCTGTTTGCCATTCCTCTGGTGGTTGTTGGGGCCCTACAGATCATTTACAACTACAAGCCCATTTTCTACGCCTTGTTCTTTTCCATTCCGCTTTCGATGCAGTTGGAGATGGGGCCTTTGGCTATGGAAATGGTTTCTGAGCCCTTAATGCTCATACTGCTTACCGTATTCATATTCAATCTTTTACGGGGAGGTCAGTTTAGCCTCAGAGCCAAAATCAGGCCTTTTCATGTGCTGATCTTTTTGCTGATCTTTTGGACGGCCTTTACCACTTTGACCTCTGAATTTCCCGGACGCTCGGCCAAGTTTCTTCTTTCTAAAATCTGGTACTTGGTCGCCATTGTCTATACAGGTGAGAAAATCATTACTGAACCCAAAGAAGTAAGGCGTCTATTTTGGTTGTTTTTTACTTCACTGGTATTAGTAGCCTTTGGCATCACGGTGCGTCATGCGCTCGTTGGATTTTCATTTGAAGAAGCCAATGGGATTGCGTTTCCCCTCTTCGCGAACGGGGTAATCTATGCGGCCACGCTGGTGTTATTCTTACCATGGTGTTGGTACGCCAGAACTTGGTATACACCAAAGAGTCTGGAATGGTATCTGATTATTATCGGTACCAGCATCTTGGTGCTGGCCACCATATTCACGTACAAACGAGGGGCTTGGGCAGCCTTAACCTTATTGCCAGTCATCGACCTGCTGATCCGTTGGAAGGTATTCGATAAATTTGTCTATGGCACCGTCATCGTGGCTATTCTGGCCTTGGGCTATCTCATCCAAGACAATCGCTTTTATGCTTTCGCGCCTAATTACCAGAAAACTATCTGGCATGAGGGCGATATTTCTGGCCACCTTTCGGCGACCTTTTCGGGTACTGAGATATCTTCGATGGAACGCTTCTATCGTTGGGTAGCAGCCAAAAATATGATTGCGGATATGCCGCTGCTTGGCTCTGGTCCTAGTACCTTTAACCAAGTCTACAAACGCTACACCGACGATGCCTTCCGGACATATGTAAGTGACAATCCGGAGC
>CAZHOC010001516.1:0-1789 GCA_964534295.1 uncultured Bacteroidia bacterium
TGGCGTAGGCCGGGAAAATCGTCGCGGTATCAGTTCGCTTTACCATGAGTAATTAAGGCTTTGAGCTGTTCTACATTCTCAGGGGCTGAGGTTTCATTGAGAAAGAGCGTCAGCAAATTATAATCAAACGTACTATTGGCGGGATGGGCACTTCCATTTTCCGCTTTATAATAAGCCAGATAGGCCTCCGAATAAAGGTTTTCTTCCTTGATCAGATTTTTGTGAGCAAGGGTGTGAAGCTTTAGATGGGGGCCTTCTGCTTTGATCAGAGCAGGATCAATATCGGCCAGGGCAATGGTACGCTTACTTTCCCATGCCTCTAGAAAAGTATCTGGATTAAATCCTCCAAAAGGAGCTTTATTACGTTTGTAGGCAATCTTTTCGCTTATATGCAGCTGACAGTCTGTATACCTATACTCCCAAGTAGATTGACTGACAGTGCCGTTGGCTAAGATTTCAATTTTCTCGTCCAAAAGGCCACTACTAAATTGTTGGAAGGCGCTCTCAGGCTCTATCGCCACTTCTTTTTCTCCCTCCGAGTTTGAGCGTTCGGCGCAGCCGCTACCCCCTAACAAAGCAAAAAGCAAAAAAGTGAGTAAGTAAATACTTGCGTACTGTTGAGTCTTTTGTATTTTCATAGCATCGCAAAATAAAGAACATGTACGTAGAAAAGAATTTTAAGCTAAGAGGGATACTTCGGTTTTCAGGCGGTCATTTAGTTTGGTTAACTGCTTGGGTAAGCCTTGTTACCGCTATCTATGAGTTTACCGACTGGGGCTGGTTAACCATTCCATGGTTGCCCTTATCAGTCATCGGTACAGCAGTAGCCTTTTATGTAGGTTTTAAAAACAATCAGGCCTATGACCGGCTTTGGGAAGCGCGCAAGATATGGGGAGCAATCGTCAATAGTAGTCGGGCTTGGGGCAGTGCCGTAAAAGCTTTTGTAGATGGTCAATTTGCCACTCAAGATATCAGTCAACAAGAGCTTCATGGCATTCACAAAAAGCTAATCTATCGTCATATCGGCTGGCTTTATAGCTTACGAAGCCAACTTTTGATTCCCACCAGCTGGGAACATATCAACCAAGGCAATCATGTGGGTAAGGTTACCGAGCAGCGCCGCAAGCGCTTTGGTATTGGACTACTAGGTGATGATGAAACCGAAAAGCACCTTAAAGAATTTTTACCCGCAGATGAGCTGGATCGCCTCATCAATTATAAAAACACCGCCACGCAGATCATAGACCAGCAAGCACAACACCTGACTGCCCTCCGCAAACAGGGTTTGATCGACGACTTCCGTCATATGGAGCTACAAAAGATACTTTATGACTTTTACGTCCATCAGGGCAAATGTGAACGCATTAAGAAGTTTCCTCTGCCGCGTCAATATGGCAGCATGAGCTTCATTTTTGTGGGCATCTTTATCTTCCTACTTCCTTTTGGTATGGTGGCAGAATTTCAGAAGCTAGGTGAATTTGGCGGTTGGTTGGCCATTCCATTTTCTGTCTTAGTGGGCTGGGTCTACCTCATGATGGAGCTCGTAGGTGACTATTCAGAAAACCCTTTTGAAGGCCTGGGCAATGATATACCCATGCTGGCCCTTAGTCGTACTATCGAAATTGACCTCAGAGAAATGCTTGGTGAAACAGAATTACCAGCGGGTATTCAAGCCAAGAATGGGGTTTTGATGTGATATCACTTTATTTTTTCTTACCCCTTCGTGGAACGCTTATCCCAATCCCAGAGGAGCAAATGCCAGCGTTCCCCGGAGGGGTCATTATATATC
>CAZHOC010001517.1:0-1788 GCA_964534295.1 uncultured Bacteroidia bacterium
TTACTTCTTCAAACAGAGAAGCAGCTTCGCCCATTCTTGACTCATCATTTTGATTAAGTAAGTACCATTTGTCAGTTCCTGAACGTCTAACTCTAAGCGGTTTGCCCCGCTCGATAATTGATAACTCTCTTGACTAACTTCTTGACCACTAATGTTGTAGACTGTCATCTCTACTGTTTGATGGCTTTCGCTCGCGATCTCGATCTTGAGTTCATTGCTCGCAGGCATTGGATATACTTTCAAGGGTTTGAAGAGTACATCTTTTTCTATCGCTGTGGCATTGAGGACCATAGGCTGGTTGTAGGTAACCGCCAATCCGCCGCATTTGCCGTCTCCCGCCCAAGGGGTTTGCACATAGGGGAAGCTGCTTCTAAAGCTAGTATCATTGGCTTCGATACCCGTGGAGTAAGTCAATACATCAAGTAAGTCTTGCGTTACTGGACTACCAGTTCCTGGGAAATCATCATACCAGAGGCCAATCGCCGCTAATACAGCTCCACTGACTGCTTGCAACTCGATGCGGGTTACATCATCTTCCAGACGACGGCCATTAGGAAAGCCATCCATATTCGGGATAGTATCCAGACTTGCATCTCCGTTGAAGCGAGGATCAGTCAGCCCTAGTACTGCTGCCTGAATCAATCCATTGCTACTGAAGTCAGCTGAGTTACGATCTGTAACCGGCGTAGCCATATTGAGGCGAAGCATATCCCCTCCATTCGGCAAGAAGTTGTTGATAAAAGGTTTGCCCGTGGCTAATGGATCACCATTCTTACCTGTGGCGAGTTGATAAGGTTCGAGATTGGGCACCCCGGTGTGGAAGGCTGGCCATAAATCTACTGAACGAGGTTTGCCTGCCGCAGGCAGTAAGAGCGTCCCAAAAACTGCGTCATCGAGGGCAGTGCCCGCCAAGGCAGGGTTTCCTTTCAGGCCAAATAAGCCATCTTGTCCATTACCAAAATCAAAAGCACCTAAAGAGTTACGTTGGATACGAAGGGCTGAGAGAGAGGGTACGGCTCCGCCGAACAATGAGTCATCCATGTACAAGCCTAACTCTGGATTGTAGAAATACTCAAAGTGAGCCGGATTTTCATTGTAAGGCGTCAAAGCATTCCACTCGTCCTTCGCTCCGATTGGAATTACGGCTTCGTTTGTCAAAGGCATACCTAAGCGAGAAACCTGGACCCAGTTACCACTATAGCTACTACTGCCATCAGGGTTGAGCGTTCGCATAGCGGGACGACTAGCAGAGGCCCAAACGCCGATGACGTAATCACCATCCAAAATATTATTGGCCATAGATACATCCATGCCGTCCTTTTGCAAGGTCGAAATGGGGATCTGCAATGCAATGGTACTCACATTGGTACAAGCCACGCCGTCTTGATTGACTCCCATCTGACGAGGAGAATCACCTAAGTCAAAAATGCCCGCTAAGTCTACAAAGAAGGGATCATCACTGGGGCCGCAAAAGACTTTTTCTCCACTGCTGGCGGTTCCGATTGCAGCGGTAAATAGGCTTTCATAGTCAGCCGCATCCAAGCCAGCGGCTCCAGTGATAGAACGTGCTCCTATGTTGTTTGGAGGCACTACTCCGTCCATCACGATTGTGGAGAAGCTATTTCCTCCATCAACACTACGTTCTAGGGTATAGGTCGTCTTTAAGTTTTCGGCGCCTAGGCGAATGTTAAAGAAGGTCGTGGAGTCAGCGATCGTCTTTTGAAAAGTAAAACGGTAGATAATATCATCTCCCGTGGTGGTAATATCATTGTCAATATGGATTTCATA
>CAZHOC010001518.1:0-1783 GCA_964534295.1 uncultured Bacteroidia bacterium
GTGCTGCGACCAACGATCAGGCACTCAACGAAGCGGAAGCTATTGAAGTAGCCTTTGGCGTTGATGAATGGCGAGAAGAAGCCGTTACAAACTAGGCAACAATTATTATTCATAAAGCAAAAGCGCTTCTGTTAATTAACGGGAGCGCTTTTTAAGTTCTAAGAGGCCACGTCGCATATCTTTTTCTATGCGGTGATAGTCAGCTTCATAGTATCCTTGAAACTTAATGAGGAAGGCTAGGGGAAGGTGAGTCTCGTCCGTAGGCTCAAGCACCAACAATGCTTGTTGTAAACGATAGGCTTCGCGCATTCTGCGCTTGAGGCGATTGCGTTGCCATGCTCGTTTAAAGACTCGCTTGGGGGCGGTAAATGCTACCGTGATCGGAGCTTGGACATATTGCTCCGGTATATTATGGGCATAAAAAAATTTGAGCACACCTACTCTAAAAGAGGAGCCATGCTCAAACAGATATTCGAATCCACGTTTATGACGCAGTATCGCATGCTTAGGCAAACGATAGGAACGAGAAGTTCCTGCCGGCGTCATCAGTGATTATTTCTGCTTGTGTCTGCCTTCGTCGCTTACAGTCAGTCTAGCGCGTCCTTTGGCACGACGATTAGCCAATACCTTGCGACCATTTGCGCTTTCCATACGGGCGCGGAAACCATGCTTGTTACGACGTTTGCGATTGCTGGGTTGATATGTACGCTTCATAATTCTAATTTCAGGGCCACAAAGATATGAATAATTTCTCCTCACCCCAAGGATTTGTCGGTATTTTTGTGGAATCTCCGTATCTTATTGCACATGAAAATCCTGCTTGCCATCAATACGCTTTTTGAATTAGTCGTTGGACTGATCCTATTATTTGCTCCTCGCTTACTTTTAGGAGAGCCTAGTGGCAGTTTGGATTCCTGGGAGCTAACTCTTTCCATTGGTCGATCCTTTGCCTTTGCTGCCATTGCGATGGCCGCTTTGAGTGCGCTCATGATGCGTGCAAAACTTACTAGGGAGATCAAAATCATTGGTTTTGGAACGCTAGCAGTCTTTCACCTCGGCCTGACGATCGCTCAAACCATCAACGTCCTCGAAGGCTTAAGCCCAATCCCTGTGGTCATCGCCCATGCTGTCTTGTTTTTAGCTTTTGCCGCTTTATTTATCTTTAATCGTGGCGAATAGGAAATAGCTAGGTGTAAATTTCAAGGCTGCGAATTCACCTCTATAAATCAATCTCTATTCCTGCAGAATTGCTGAAGCTCACATCTCGAATTTTCCCAGTTCCGGCAAAATAGACTGAAATGCCCTTTATCCTCAATGCTGGAGAAGGAACTGGCATACTGTAGACTGGCTGCTCATTGAGGAAAACCTCAAGCTGTCCATCTTGAGACTTCATCTGGATCCTTTGCCAAACATCCATATCCACGCCAAAGGCGGAGAGATCAGTCGTTTTGCCACTTACAAACTCCTCAAAAGTCATTACATCTAGATTGGCAACACACCCTTTATTTGCTAAGGGAATGCTGATAGCGCTGCCATCAAAAATCAAGTAGATCTGCACCCCTTTACAGCGTCGGCGGGCCTTCTTAAGAGTGTGCCTTACCTCCATATTAAAGCTGAAGTCATCTGAATCGATAGCTCCGAAGTCTGCAACCTTGTACAAACAGGTGATAAGGTCCTTTTGCATGGGATCTACATCATATGGCTGCAGGGTTTTGCGGTTGATAGCAATCTCTGCTCCTTGATTGACCAGCTCATTGGGGAGGTATATCGGTATCGGATCCTG
>CAZHOC010001519.1:0-1782 GCA_964534295.1 uncultured Bacteroidia bacterium
ATATCAATACCCGGACTTATCTCGGCAAGGTACGATTCGGGAATCCAAAGCTTCTAATTCGGCCAGGGATGTTCATCAAGACCCTCATCAAAGTCAATCAAAAAGACGACATCATCGTGATCCCCAAAGAGGTGATTATTTCGGATCAAAGAGGCAAACGTGTTTTCGTGGTAAAGGAAAACACTGCCTTCGAACGAATCATCGAAACCGGTATTGAAAACGAAGACATGATAGAGGTTGTCTCTGGGCTAGAAGTCAACGAACGCTTAGTGATCAAAGGTTTTGAAACCCTTCGTAACAAGTCCAAAGTGAAAGTACTGAAATGAAAAAATTGACTCAATTTGCCGTTAATTATCCCGTCACGGTACTCATGGCGATTCTCGCCATCGGGATATTAGGCTATATATCCTATTTCCGTTTAGGGGTGGATCTTTTCCCCGACCTCAACTCTCCACGCCTGTTTGTCGAGATAGAGTCTGGAGAAAAAGCTCCGGAGGAAATTGAAAAACAATTTGTGGAGCAGATCGAGGCACTAAGTATGCGCCAAGGTGGTGTGACCCAAGTAGCTAGTGTCACTAAGATTGGTTCCGCCCAGATTACCGTGGAGTACAGCTGGGAAAAAGATATGGATGAGGCCTTCCTCGACCTACAAAAGGCGCTCAACGACTTCAATCAAGGAGGGGACCTAGATCGCGTCACCGTGACACAGTACGATCCCAACAGCGCTCCAATTATGCTCCTAGGGGTTTCTCACAGCAGCATCGACGACTTGAATGAATTGAGGAAGGTTTGCGATAACTATGTGAGCAAGGAATTGGTGCGATTAGAAGGGGTGGCGCAGGTAGCCTTATCTGGTGATCAAGAACAGGAAGTGATCATCAATACCGCTCCCTATAAGCTTGAGGCTTATGGTTTGAGTCTGGACAATATCAGTCAAAAAATCCAGAGCTTCAATCAGAATGTTTCTGGAGGTACGGTTCAGGAACTGGGACTGCAATACACCGTGAAAGGGGTTGGGATGTTGAAAACGGAGGACGATTTTAACAATCTCATCGTGGGGTACAAAGAGGAACAAGCCGCTGCCAATGCTCAGGCGCAAAGCAATCCTGAAGATGCTAATGCTGCCAATGCCACTCCCAGAAATCGGGCTCCCATCTACCTGAAAGATGTGGCGGTAACCACCTTTACCAATAAGGATCCAGAGAATATAGTAAGAATCAATGGCCAACGCTGCATCGGCTTATCCATCTACAAGGAAAATCGCTTTAACACGGTCAAAGCCGTGGAAGAAATTACGGATGCCTTGGACGACATTCGCCAAGCGCTGCCAGGTTATCAGTTTGAGGTAATTTCTAATCAAGGGGTATTTATTCAGAATGCCGTAGATGAAGTACAGGAGACCGCCTTGATTGGCGTCCTCTTGGCAGTTGTGGTACTCTTTTTGTTCCTACATCGATTTGGTACTACCTTGATCATAAGTATCGCGATTCCAATCTCCATTATTGCCACCTTTACCCTCATGTATTTTAATGGCCTTACAATCAATATCATGACTTTGGGGGGCTTGGCTTTGGGAGCCGGGATGCTGGTGGATAATGCGATTGTGGTTTTGGAAAATATATTTCGAAATCACGAATCGGGGGCCGATGCCAAGACGGCAGCCATCAATGGAACGGCTGAAGTCGGGGGTGCGATCACAGCATCTACCTTGACAACCATTATCGTTTTCCTTCCGGTCATCTATTTGCAGGATGCAGCGGGTGAACTCTTCAAAGATCAAGC
>CAZHOC010001520.1:0-1778 GCA_964534295.1 uncultured Bacteroidia bacterium
GAGGTGGTTTCGGACTGCTTCGCAGAACTCGGGGCTGATTCACCTCAAGGCCCGATCTGGCTCGAAGAGATGGGTTTTCCGCTCATGCAGCTCAATAATCTGCCTTTCTACAACGAATTGTACAATCCTAAGCCTTCTCATAGCGTTTATCCCAAAGTGAGTTCCCTGACGGTCAATCGAGTGGGGGGGACAGAGGCCGGCATCGCCGAACGCTTATCCGAATGGCCTCGCCAACTGGAAAGTATGGAAGGGGCGGCCTTTTTCCAGGCATTTCTCCGTACCGGAACGCCCTTTTTCGCTTTTAGAGGAATCTCTAACTATGTCGAGCCTCGCAATCGAAATAACTGGCAAATTGCTTTAGCCGTTCAAAATGTCCAAAAAGCGGTTCTTGCCTTACTGCCGGAATTACAATAAATTACCAAAAACAATAATTCATCCTTCTCTTCATGGCAAAATCAGCAAGTAATAGCCAAACGACCAGTCGCATCATATTAGTGATCGCTGGTATACTAGTTTTATCTGCATTAGGCTACTTCGCTACGCGCTACTTTTCTGAGCGCAGCGAAAACGAAGATAAAGCGCTCACTATCGATCGCTTAGAAACGGAAATCCAAGATTTGGAGTCTTCCTTTGAGACGCTGAAAGCAGATCAGCAAATGGCACTATCTGATAAGGATAAGACGATAGAAGAAAACGAGACCCGTATCAAAGAACTGCTTGATCAGGTTAGTAGATATAAGCGCCAAAAGTCCTCTGATCTAGGGACTATCCGTAATCTCGAAGCTCGCCTTGAAGAGACTCAAGGCAAACTAGCGGCATACCGCCAGGAGATAGAAGAGCTCAAAGCCCTCAATGCAGACTTGACCATGCAGGTAGAAAATCTTACCGAGGAAGAGTTACGCTTGCGGGCTGAAAACGCCGATCTCTCTCAGCAGCAAGAGCAAACCACTCAGGAGTTGGAACAGACCAAGCAAATCGCCTCTGCCCTAAAAACCAAAGACTTTACGTTCTACAACGTAAAGAAAGGTAAAGAGAAGCAGGAAACGGAGTTTCGTCGTTTAGGTATGACTGACCTGAAAGTTTGCTTTACCTTGATTGAAAATCTAGTTGCTCCTAAGGGCGAAAAGGACGTTTACCTAGTAGTTGAGAATCCTGATGGTACTATCAACGCCAATTTTACAGATGAACAAAGTGGACGCTTCATGTACGAGGGCCAAGAGAAAGTCTTCTCTTCCAGCACCAAAATCGCGTTTACAGGTATCTCCCAACAGGTTTGTATTCCCTTTGCTCCCGCCCCAGAAAATGCGAAGTGGGAAAAAGGTGTTTACTACGTATCGGCTTTTGCTGACGGAAGTTTGATTGGTCAGAGCACCTTCCGCGTAAAATAATAGTCTGAACAAAAAAAGTACGGAGTATTTAGATTCGTATTTAGTGTTGAGTAAAAAGTTACAAGAGATCTTCTCTTACCTTTCTTCTCCCTACTAAGTACTCTCTAAGTACTCCGTATGCTATTTTAAAGCTTGATCTCTTCGTTATTGCTGTTGAAGTACTTTACTTCTGTAAAGCCTAAGGAAGAGTCTCCTATCACTTTGATTCGCATCCAATAGGTATGGAACCAGGTGAAGAGGTAGCTTTTGTGAAATCCTTTTCGTAGAAAAGCTTCTACATAGGGGTTGACCTTGATGGTAAGCTTCTTCTCTTTGTTTTGGCGAATGAGGAAATCAATATTATTCGATATTTCGTCGGCAATCAGGATGCTCGGCTGCATTTTGCCGGTA
>CAZHOC010001521.1:0-1777 GCA_964534295.1 uncultured Bacteroidia bacterium
TGATGGTACGCATGATACCGCAGCTGAGCAAATTCAGTTTTCAGAAAACGGCAACTGGACGTTCCCCAAAGGGGCTGTCCTCATCAAGCACTTCGAATTATTTGGCAAACGCTTAGAGACGCGTTTTGAGGTGCATGGCATTGATGGAACCTATTATTACCTAACCTATAAATGGAACGACCAAGGCACCGATGCCACGCTCTTGACGGGTGGACTCGATGAAACCGTAACGGTTGGTAACCAGAGTCAGGTTTGGCATTATCCGAGTACGAGTGAATGTCTAAACTGCCACAACTCCGCGAGTGGTTTTGTGCTTGGTGCTAGAACTCGCTATCTCAACCGGGATATTGTTTATCCGCAAACAGGTTTGAGTGCTAATCAGCTAGTTACGCTGAGTCATATTGGGATTTTAGATCAAAACATCACGGATTCAGACGTAGGCAACTTCATTACTGGCGTTGCCAAAGACGATCCTAATGCGAGCTTGGAACTTAGAGCAAGATCTTATCTGGACCTTAACTGCGCATACTGTCACCAGCCTGGAACCGGTAATCGTGCCGTTTTTGACGCTCGTCTCACGACTGATCTTTCTAATCAGGCTCTAGTCAATGGAGCAGTAATTGAAGCTTTAGGACTCAGCAATGCAAGAGTAATCGTGCCTCAGGATGTGGGGCAATCGGTAGCTCACTATCGTATGAACTCCCTTGTTAGTGGGATTTCTATGCCTCCTTTGGCCAAAAATAAAGTAGATGCAGCTGGTGTGCAGTTGATCGAAGATTGGATCAATAGCTTGACGCCAGACTCTACGCAAAACCTAGTTACAGTGGGAGACGCCGTGGCTCAAGCGGGTGGTTGTTATCAACTTACCTTAGATCAGCCCAACGAAGGCGGTGCCGCTTGGTATCCTCAGGTGATCAATATGAATGAAGATGCTACCATCACCTTCAACATTGGCTTAGGAGCAAATGATGGCGGGGCGGATGGAGCTACCTTTATGTTCCAAAGTCAAGGCATAGATGCGATTGGGGCTCAGGGAGGCGGACTAGGCGCAGCTGGAGTAACGCCATCCTTAGGCATCTCCTTTGATACTTATGGACAGGCCAACGATCAAATTTCGATTTGGCAAAATGGTGCGATCACTACCGCTCTTGCTGGACCAGTATGTGCATTGGCTTCTTGTAATAATATTGAAGATGGAGGCACCCATGCCGTAGAAATCCAATGGGATGCTACGCTACAACGCCTACAAGTTTTCTTCGGCGGTTCTTTGCGTGCTACCTACACTGATAATGTTGTCCAAAATATCTTTGGCGGCGACCCTTGGGTCTATGTAGGCGCTACCGCTGCTACTGGTGGCCTCAGCAATGTGCATGAGATTTGTAATTTCGACTTAGATGCTACCTTCCCACCTGCGCAGGTCAATCCTGGTGGTTCTGGGATCACCGGTAACTACTTCGATAACAATAACTTCACCAATCCAGCTTTTAGTCGTATAGATCCATTTATTGACTTTAACTGGGGCTCAGGTTCACCTGATCCTAGCATGGGACCAGATGATTTCTCTATCCGCTGGGAAGGTGGTATCGTAGCTCCTTATACAGGGTCCTTTACTTTCTATACTACTACTGATGATGGGGTTCGCCTGTGGGTAGATGGGCAGCAGCTCATCGACAAGTGGATTCCACAGGCTCCTAAAGAGTGGTCCGGGAGCATCAATTTAGTGGCAGGCCAATTAGTGCCAATAAAGATGGAGTATTATGAACGTGGCGGAGGTGCT
>CAZHOC010001522.1:0-1776 GCA_964534295.1 uncultured Bacteroidia bacterium
CTCGCGGCTTGTAATTCTTCTACTCCGCAAGCCAACAATACTCTTTTTAGTCTACTCGATGCTGGGGCCACAGGCGTCACATTTCGCAATGATATACAGCATAGCGAATCCTTCAATATGTACACCTATCGCAATTTCTACAATGGTGCAGGTGTTGCCATTGGAGACATTAATGGGGATGGATTAGTAGACCTCTATTTTTGTGGCAATATGGTGGACAATAAGCTCTACCTCAACCAAGGAAACTTTCAATTCAAAGATATTACCGAAAGCGCAGGCGTCGCCTGCTCCGGTGTTTGGTCCTCTGGAGTTAGCATGGCTGACGTAAATGGAGACGGTTTATTAGATCTCTATGTCTGTAAATCAGGTAGCCCAGAGGGTGATAACCGCAATAATGAGCTCTTTATCAACCAAGGAGATTTGACTTTTAAGGAAGAGTCGGCAAAATGGGGGATCAATGACTTAGGCCTTTCCTCTCACGCCGCTTTTTTTGATTATGACCGAGATGGTGATCTCGACTGTTATTTACTCAACAACTCATTTAGACCAGTTGGAGGCTACGATTTTCGTCCGGACCAACGCCTTAAACGTGATTCCTTAGGGGGCAATAAGCTCTACCGCAATGAGGGAGATCGTTTTGTAGACGTGAGCGAGGAAGCCGGGATTTATGGTAGTGCCATTGGTTTTGGACTTGGGGTGACCATTGGAGATGTGAATCGCGACGGCTGGCAAGATATTTATGTGTCCAATGACTTCTTCGAACGAGATTATCTCTATCTCAACCAAAAAGACGGAACGTTCGACGAAGTCGTAGAAAAATACCTAGGAGAACTCAGCTTGGGCTCTATGGGCGCAGATATGGCTGACCTCAACCAAGATGGCTATCCCGAGATATTTGTAACGGATATGCTACCCAAGGAAGACTCTCGGATCAAAACCAAAACTGCCTTCGACGATTGGAATAAATATCAGCTCTACGAGCAAAACGGCTATCACAGGCAATTTACCCGTAATGTCCTCCAACTCAATCGTGGCTCATTAGGAGAGGACGAAGGGGTCTACTTTAGCGAAATTAGTCGTATGGCGGGCGTTTCTGCTACCGACTGGAGTTGGGGCGCTTTGATCATGGATGCCAATAATGATGGCTTGCGAGATATCTTCGTCGCCAATGGTATCTATAAAGACTTAACCGATCAGGATTACATCAACTTCACCGCTGATCCTAAGGTGATTCAAGATATACTCCGTCGTGAAAATCAAGTTATATCTCAGCTGGTGGACTCAATCCCCTCTGTTCCCTTGGCCAACTTCCTATTTGTAAATCAAGGCGGCCTCCAATTTGAAAATCGAGCGCCAGAATGGGGACTGGATCAATTGACTTTTTCTAATGGCTCTGCTTATGGCGACCTGGATAATGATGGCGACTTGGACCTAGTGGTCAATAATGTCAATATGCCCGCCTTTCTCTATCGGAATGAGAGCAGCGAAAAAATGCCGCAAAATCACTATCTCAGCATCGCTTTAGAGGGAGAAGGTATGAATAAATTTGGTTTGGGAGCCCAGGTAAAGGTGCAGACGGATAAAGGCGAGTACTACCAAGAGCTCAATCCTATGCGCGGTTTCCAATCGACCGTAGACCATCGCTTGCATTTTGGGCTAGGGCAAAGTGATAAAGTGGAGAAAATAGAAGTCAGTTGGCCTGATGGGCGTATGAGTCAACTTATTCAGCCTAATTTAGATACCCTGATATCGATTAGGCAAGTAGAGGCGAGTACT
>CAZHOC010001523.1:0-1767 GCA_964534295.1 uncultured Bacteroidia bacterium
AGTATCAAGAAGCCGAGCTTAGCTAAAATTGCTTGAGGAAAAAATAGAAGGGCAATCCGTCTACTTATTGCCCTTCTTTACAGTTGTCTGTCTTACTGTTTAATCACCTTCTTCAGTAATACTCCATCTGATCCGATAAAACGAAGGATGTAGGTAGCTGGAGTCAATCCATGTAGGGATATCTGATTCATAGCTTTATACTCTCGCAGGAGTTGGCCTCCCAGGTTGAGAACTTGGACCCTGTCCATTTTTACCGTCTGGTATTGAATGTTGATAAGATCTACAGTGGGATTTGGGAATAGCTTGACTTGCTCTTGTATCGGTTCTTCCTCTACGGATAAAGGGGTATCTGTCACGGTACCGAGCGTCTGCTTTTGTTGCACCTCTATTTCCGCTTCCGTAGCCCGAATTAGGCGGATATTTTCTACTCGGAAGGGCATCTCATGTTCGCCATCCCTAAAGATCACATCCTCAATGGTCATACTGATTTGGCCAATAGATCCACTTCCATTTACTTCTAGTTGATCAATTCGGGTAAGGCCAATATGTAATCGGTGATTATTCGGGTCATCTCTCACAAGAGCGATCATATCTTGGCCTAAGCTGCCGAGCCAGGAGTTTTGAAAGGTAGCCTTAGCCGAGCCGTAGACAACTGCTAGGGGATCGTATACAATACTAAAGGCTAGGCCATAGGCTCCTTCCACGGGGTTTTCGTTATCTCCGAGCTTGATATCAAAGCTGACGGTTTCTCCAGGGCGTACGGGATAAGCCTGAACGTAAATAGGTGCTCCCTGCATTTCCACGTCCTCGGGCGAGGACCTGTACTCTGCCATGGGGTTCGGGCTTAGATTGACTGCCCTGCCCCAGTTCAGACTGATCGCAGTGGTATCTGCGGTGTTGATTACACCGTCACCATTGGTATCAATATGTTTATAGTCAACACCGGTGCTGGGAGTTACTTGTCCCCAATCCGTAGCCCATTGGCCACGCCAGATCAGGTTGGCATTTTCTCGAATGGGGCCAGTGGCTCCGTAGGCCAATCCCAAATTCAGGAGGTCAAAGTGATTGGCTACTTCATTGTGGTCCGTATCTCCAGGCCACATACGCTCTTCGCCATTGATAATGATTAGACCATCATCTAGGATAGGGCTGGTAGACTCTGGTGTGTTATTGACCACTTCGGTTTGCATACTAGCCACGTCAAAAAATACGTGAGCTTCCCCTCCCTCTCCGAGCACTTTGAAACACATTTCGTAGAGTACCTGATCATCAGGAATACTTATCCCCAATCCGAGTCGGTCTATCCACAAGAACCGGAGAAGCCCATTCTGATAGTTATTCCCTCCCAAATTGAAGTTCGTTTCATCTAAGTCTGGTAGGGCAAAGTTCTGTAGATTATTTAGTTCTAATTGAGTAGGGTCCCAACTTACGGCATATTGCAATCCCAGAAGATTTACAAAATCTTTTGCGCGTACTGCTAAACATACAGTTTCACCCGTCTCAGCATTGGCTTCACCAATACTAAGTTGTGGGGTGGGGCCATTGAAATTACTGCAACTGGGTTTAATATCTCCAATTACCTTAGTATTACCACTTGCGTCAGTAATGGTTACATGATAGACGTTTCCAGGAGCTACCACTATCGAACTTGTTGTAACATCTGGGCCTTCCGTTCCAGTTTCCTCTATCCCATTACTCCAATTAAAAAGGTAAGGACCATTGTCATCCTCCCATACCGTTGCACGTAGTGTAACCGTTTGGTCTTCG
>CAZHOC010001524.1:0-1766 GCA_964534295.1 uncultured Bacteroidia bacterium
CCTATTTTTGGCTTTGTGCTGATACTAAGTTTGTATTTCGCCCTCGGCGAACGCTTGGCCCTATCGGTTATCATCATTTCTTTCTTGCCCTTTGTCCGCAACGAAGGCTGGGCCATAGTGGCAGTCTACCTCGTATACCTCAGTCTCCTTAAAGAGTGGAAAAAACTACCCTTGTTGAGTGTTGGCGCGATAGTCATCAGCCTAATGGGGTTGCCCTTTCAGCGGCAGTGGAACTGGATTTACACCAAGATTCCAGATTTTGGCGGCCAAGCCAGTTATGGCGAAGGCAGCTTTTTTCATTTCTTCTTCAAACTCAATTATGTGATCGGAGTGCCCCTCTATGTTTTACTAATCATTGGGGGTTTAGCATTGATTTATAGCATTTTCCGCCTTGCGGAACGCCAGAAAATCAAACATTGGTTTAGCTTCCTATGGTTGGTCGCGGGCAGTTATTCAGCCTATTTTCTTGCACACAGCCTCGCTTGGTGGTTACCGGGTCTGAAGTCTATGGGGCTGGAAAGAGTCTTAGTAGGTACCATCCCATTGGCCATTTTAGTAGCGCTTTATGGCTATCAGTTTTTACTCACTTTTTTGCCGTCCAAATGGCAGAGAGGGGTAGGGATTATTATCGCCGCTTATGTAGTGATTTTTCCCTTTACTGCCAATCCTGCAGCCTACAATTGGGAGAAGGATTTTCAGCTAAGCCCAGACCAAATAGTACTTGCGGAAGCAGAGCTCTTTCTCAGCGAAAATTACTCCGAAGTCGTCTGGTTTCATGAGCATCCATATTTAAACTTTATTGCGGAGCGAAATCCCTTTGATGCCAAACAATATCACCGAATACTCACTATCAAGGACTACAATAAGCTACCAAAAGGTACAATCGTCGTTTGGGAACCCTGGTTTGCGGTGGTAGAAGGTTTAACGACACTGGAAAAGCTACGCAACCAACCAGAGCTGGAAGAAGTCCGTGTTATTAGACATCCAGACGAAAGTATTGCTGTACAAGTAGTAGTTTTCGTCCGGAAGTAATAACATTTTCGTACTTTCGTTCCCTTAGCAAGCCTATTACACTGTGAGAAGTAAACCCTTATTTTTCGTGGCCCTTTGTGCCATCCTCGCCATACAGAGTTGTCGCCTCAATCCTGCTGAAGGGCTGCGTTGGGATACCGACCTCCTCGCTCCCATTGCCAAGTCTGAAGTGGGACTGTCTGATTTGATCCCAGATAGCCTTGTCCAAGTGGACGGTGATCAACTGATCAGCTTGATTTTGCGTGATACTTTTGCCAGTACTCGTTTGATCGATCTGATCGAATTACCAGATACCTCGGTCAATATCACCGTGAGCCTAGATTCCTTGGTGCTAGCTTCAGATACCATTTCTCAAAGTATCACATTGGGAGAGATTGCGAGGCAACTTCAGGCCCAAGGTAATACTGCTGGTGATCTAATCTTAGGCGCTCACGGCTCTACCTTACCATTGGTACCTGCGGTGAACGATATTACTTCTGGGCCGATTGAGATCGACGCCAGTGAGTTTTTTCAAAACGCCGTCCTCGACTCAGGAGAGCTAGTTTTGACCATACAAAACGAATTACCTTTGGCTATTGAGGATGTGATCCTCAACGTGCGCAATCAAAATCTCCCGGGTGATCCCATCGTAGTGGACACCTTTGAAGTGATCGATCCCGGCCAAAGTATTACCCGGACTTATGACCTTGCTGGCAAGCAAATCGAAAGTCAATTGATCGGAGAATTGGTCAATC
>CAZHOC010001525.1:0-1766 GCA_964534295.1 uncultured Bacteroidia bacterium
TGAAACTCTCTTCTCAAAGTGAAGAGTTGGAAGGTATGTTAGCAGACTTGGGAGAGTCCAGTCCAGTAGTGCAAGTACAACGCCTAAAAATCAAAAATACTCGTACTCAGATTCTCGAAAACGTAAACTCTAGTATTACAGCTTCGGAGATGATGATGAACTCGCTCAACAGTCGTATTGGCAACGCCCAAGGGACTTTGAGTACACTACCAGGCATTCAAACACGTACTGACAACATCAAAAAGGATAGCGAAGTCGCTACGATGATGTTTCAAAACCTCACTGAGCAACGCAATCTTGTTGAGCTAGCGCTTGAGACAGTTTCTGTTGATATGGAGATCATCGACTCTCCTAAGCAGGTAGGTAAGAAGCCAATTGCGCCTAATAAAGCCTTCTACATTTTGGTAGGTTTGATCCTCGGTATTGGTCTGCCAGCAGTATTCATTGTCCTACAAGACTTCTTCGATAAGAGCATCTCTGGCTATGAAGATATCCAGGCGAGCACCAATATCCCTGTGTTAGGATTTATCGCTCGACATGACCGAAATAGTAGCTACATCGTACCCAAAGATTCTCGTACTGCACTGGCAGAATCTTTCCGTTCGATCCGCATAAAACTGCAATATCTGACTCAGGAGGGCGGTCCCCAACAAATTATTGGTCTTACTTCCTCTTCCTCAGGAGAAGGGAAAACATTCTGTGCGACCAATTTAGCGGCTGTATTTGCCCAGTCAGGTAAACGTACGTTATTGATCGATATTGACTTGCGACGCCCGAGGGTTACCCGTTATTTTGAAAACGGTGATGGTAGAGGACTCGCTACCTTTCTCATCGGGGAAGTCAATGATCCCAAAGAGATCGTTCACAAGACCCATATCGAAAACCTTGACGTGATACACTCTGGTCCTATCTGTACCAATCCACTTGATTTGATTGCTACGGATAAGATGAGAGATCTACTTGACATTTATCGTCAGGAGTATGATGCTATCATCCTTGATACACCGCCTGTTGGTCTAGTATCAGATTATCTCGTCATCATGCAAATGACTGACTTTAATGTCTATGTCGTGCGAGATACTACTACGAACGTAGATAATCTCCGCATGATCAACGAACTCTACGATAGCGAAAAGATCAAGAATGTGAGCATTCTGATCAACGATGTTAAGTCTCTTTCAAACTACGGTTATATAGATAAATACTACGGCTACGGCGATGAATAATGGTTGGCAGTAAAGGTTTCTTGGATCATTCGGAATTTGAACAAGAACGCAAAATGCCCAACTCCAAAACTGTTAACATTTTTAACTAATTAAATGAAAAAAGCATTCATTACCGGGATTACCGGACAGGACGGTTCCTTTCTAACCGAGCTTCTTCTTGAAAAAGGCTATGAAGTTCATGGCATCATCCGCCGTGCGAGTGTATTCAATACACAGCGCATCGAGCATTTGATGGGACATGAGCGTCTAAGTCTTCACCACGGTGACCTTTCTGATAGTGCAAACCTTAATAAATTGCTCCGTCAGATCCAACCTGATGAAATTTACAACTTGGGAGCTCAGAGCCATGTAAAGGTATCCTTTGATGTGCCGGAATACACTGCCCAGGTTGATGCTATTGGTACGCTACGTCTACTTGACGCTATGCAAAACCAATGTCCTAATGCTCGTTTTTACCAAGCCTCAACTTCTGAGCTTTATGGTAAGGTCCAGGAAATTCCTCAGACAGAAACTACGCCTTTCTACCCACGTAGCCCTTAT
>CAZHOC010001526.1:0-1763 GCA_964534295.1 uncultured Bacteroidia bacterium
TTCTGGGCCAAGTATGCTACTTATGACCCTGAGGCAGGTGGAGATAACGGTCAGGTATCTTCTGGTGATATTCCTGCAGCGAAATTGTATATGCTTGGTATCAGCGTAGGATTTTAAGCAAACACTAAACGGAAATAAACCAATGAAATATTTAAAATATATACTGTGTTTAACACTCCTTGCAGGAACGTTTAGTTCGTGTGAGCAGTTCTTGGTGGAGACCTTGGACCACAAAGTATCCGCAGGTACTTATTACACTACTGAGGATGGTCTTGAGGATGCTGTTAAAGCTTGTTATACCTCTTTGAAGGATTATTGGGCCATCGAAATGGGAGCTACTCTCAACTGCTTTGGTACCGATGAGTACACCAATGGTGCTGATGGCGGTCATAAAGGGATCAACTTTTATGATTCTCAGCTCAATTCTCAAGAAAGTTACTTCCGTAACAGCTGGAGAAATCTTTATCGGGCCGTAAACCAGTGTAATGCTGTTGTAGGCCGGGCGACTGAAATCGAAGGTATCGACGAAGCGCTTCGTAATGAAAGAGTAGCAGAAGCTCGCTTTTTAAGAGCGCTTTACTACTTCACCCTAGTACGTATGTATGGGGATATCCATTTCTCTCTTGATGAAACGCAAGGAGTAGAAACTACCGCCAACAAAACTCCTCGTTTGGATATTATGAACCAAGGCATCATTCCTGATTTGGAGTTTGCGGTTGATAATCTCCCTACAGAAAGAGGTTCTGCTGAATACGGACGCGCTCATAAAGCTGCGGCTGAGTTCCTATTAGCGAAAGTAGTTTTGACTCGTGGCTGGTGGACTGATACACAAAGTGATTTTACTCGGGCCCAAGGTTTGATGGATAACGTCATCGACAACTACAATTTTGCCCTATTGGACAATTGGGGGGATATCTGGGATCATGATGCCGAGCTTCACTCTGAAGTGGTATTCTCAATCCAAAATATCCAAGATCCTATCCTTAATGGTGGCAATGGTAACCGTATGCACCTTTACTTCTTAATGGAGTATGATGTATTAGCCGGTATGACGCGTGATATAGAAAATGGTCGTCCCTGGAAGCGTTTCCGTCCGACCAATTGGTTACTCAATCTCTGGAACGATACACCAGGTAGTGATCCTCAGCCTATTGGTTCTCGTGCCGACGTTCGCTACGAACAAGGGTTTAAGCACGTATTTCTATCCAACAACCCATCTACAGGTGCCGCAGGCATGATGTTAGGCGATACCGCTGTCTTTTTGCCAGGTGTGGAGGTGACGGATGAATTCCGTAACAGCAAAAACTATCTCATCTTTAGCCCTAGCGAATATTCAGATCGTCGTTTCCCAACCCTAGCCAAGTTCTTGGATAATAAGCGTGCTGACCGTCAGCAAACGCAAGGATCTAGAGACTGGATGCTAATGCGTCTCGCAGATGCCTATTTGATCGCGGCGGAAGCTGCTTTCAAGGCTGGCGATACAGATGCAGCTGCTGCTTACATCAATGTAGTTCGTGAGCGTGCGGGACGTGAAGGCCGTAAGGGTGAAATGACTATCACTGCAGCTGATGTAGATCTTGATTATATCCTTGACGAACGTGCTCGTGAGTTAGCGGGAGAAATGCATCGTTGGTTTGATTTGACTCGTACTGGTACCCTAGTTGAGCGAGTAAGACTTCATAACTCAACTGCTTCTCCTAATATCCAAGATCACCACGTCTTACGTCCGATCCCTCAGGATCAGATTGACAAGGCTGATGGAG
>CAZHOC010001527.1:0-1760 GCA_964534295.1 uncultured Bacteroidia bacterium
TTCAATAGCAACTCCAGATTGGAAACAATCAGTTTTTGACTGTGCTTATCCAGATTCTGCATGTACTCATCCTCAATTTGACTTTTGATTTCGTTTATAAAGCGTTCTTCTTTTTCAGATAAATGGAGGGCTTCATTGACTTCATAAGAGAAGAAGGTATAATCATCAATATTGGCGCCTAAAGCAGATCTACGAATAAGGTCAGGATGAAACATTAGTACCCATCCTTGATTTTCCTCCACCATCTCTTTTGTTGGTGTCTGTAATACTTGGCCGGGTGCCACCGATAAAAGTGTTCCATGTTGGAAGTCATACGACTTTCTTCCATATCCAAGGGAACCACTTACCCCATCTTTAAATAAAAGGGTATACATCTCAGAGGTAAATCGCCGACCAAAAAAGCTAGCATCTATCTCTTCCTTATTGATCTCCCTTTCATCATAAACCGATATTAGAGGATGATGCGGTGCAGGCACACCAAGTAGTCGATGGAATTCAGTAATCGTCTTTACCCTGATAATATCCTCCATTTCAAATGCATTAAGCGTCTTAGAATTGGCTCACCTTACAAACCTAAGCCAGTATTTTGGGAGGCTTTTAACACTTTTATAGAATGGCTAAACATTTTCACAGATTTGAAGAAAAGGGGAGTCAACTTGATAAAAAGCGGATCTAAGTACCCCGAAGGAGCTTCGTTTAAGTGTAGACCTTAGTATTTACCCCTATCCTAAAGAGAGATTTGGGCTTTAGGCAGACCACTTCGTGGAACGATATAAGCGTTCTGCGAAGCAGTAAAAAAAAGACAAGATTTGGTGAGCATAATAAGCCCTGAGAGCAGGAGCTACCCCCCCCTGATTTAGAATGACTTACATTTGATTTAGGGCTTTTAAACTTCCTTAACACCTTGTGTCGGATTGGCCTCCTAGAAAAAAAGTTCATAGGTGGGGGTGGGGTAAAAATCCATCTACCCGTTTCCTCCCCAAATGAACGAAATGAGAATAACACTTGCCCTCATCTTTTACCTCCTTGCTTGCTCTAGCGTGCTCGCGCAAGACTTAAGTCAAGATTTTAAGAATTGGTATTTGGTGAGCACTAACTTGCGCTTCGACAAAACTAACAGCCTTTCGATTTCCCATTTATCTTCCTTCGATCTTGAGGGCTATCAGCATAAGTTTAATCAAAGCAGACTCCTTTACAGACGCAAAATCAATGACCAATGGACTGCCAGTACAGGCTACTCTTACAGTCTCATCCGGGGCAGAACCCAAAACACTCCCTACCATCGGGTAGAAGCCCAATTAAGTCATCGTCTAAAGCTGGGCAAGCACTGGCGGATAACCAACAGCCTACGAGTGGAAAAGTATTTTCCCCAACTCACCAAATTCGGTGCAAGGGCCATATACACCAACAAAATCCAATACTACAATCGAGATTGGCCCTTACGCATTTCCCCCTATGTCCGTAATCAAATCTTCTATTACCAAGGCGGCAAGGAACAGAAATACTGGCTGGATCCTGATGAAGTAGAAGAAGGCGGAAGCCCCTTTGTCATGGGCGCTCCCAATGGCCTACACCGTTACAGGCTCTCTGTAGGCGCACGAATGCGGCTCCGACCCGATTTGTATCTGACCCTTTTCTATACCCTACAAAGGGAATTCAATACCGGACTGTCTCCTTATACCGAGCTCAACATACCGAACCAGTCTGGAAGCAGAACCAAAGTTCCATTTAATAATTACTCCTTAGTTGGCGTCAGCCTG
>CAZHOC010001528.1:0-1760 GCA_964534295.1 uncultured Bacteroidia bacterium
GTCCTAAGAGATAGAAATTATTCTGATTGTCAATTTGGGCATCAAGCCATATCATTTTTGATTCTGGCAGTTCAAAGCCGCCCTTGTACTGTAGTTCCAGAAACCGATTGAAGGTATGGTAAACTACTTTCCCAGGCTTAAAGATCTTCGCCCCTATTTCGTGGTTTCGTTTGATGTAATCATAATAGATCCCCACGCGACGGGATTCTTTTTGTCGCTCATAATAGTAAAGCGCAAAAGTTTCCTTATCAGGGGAGAAATCTATAAATACTTCTTGATCGGATTTTCCGCCGTATTGGAAAACTATAGACTTCATATTTTCCTCCCCAGAATCCAAATCAAGAGAGTGCGATCGTACCACATGTATACCTGCCATCCCATCGTACTCATAGGTCAAGACTATGAGTTCTTCGCCATTTTGGAACATATGCAGGATGTTTTCCTGCCAATCAATCATTAATTCAGTAGTCCAATCCTCTTCCAATAAAAGATCATAGCGTGTGATATAATGTTTTTGGCCTGACTTACGCTCTTTGCGCCACATTTGGATAAAGGTTCCCGGTTCGACTAAGGCAACTGGTTCAAATTCTACATAGGCCAAGGTTCCATTGCGATCAAACTCAGCAAAAGGATATAAATCTTCTTCGTACTCAAAATCTTCCAATTCTAGTGAACCGATGAGTTCTTGGGCTTGGAGAGAACAAAAGACAGAAAAAAGGACGGCGAGTAAACAAAACAACTTCCTCATAGATCGGATACCTGTGTTTTTTAGTCATATACAAGATACATAATCTATCAAGTATCCATAAGGAGGGGGAAACAAATCGCAGGATGCGCCAGTTCTTATGGCAAATTGAAATAAAAAATGGCGGAAAAGGTAGCATTTTGGTTTAGGAGAGACCTCAGATTAGATGACAACGTGGGCTTGGCACATGCTTTAAAGAGCGGCAAGAAGGTAGTGCCTGTTTTTATCTTTGATAGAGAAATATTGGACGAGCTTCCAGCCCAGGATGCAAGAGTCGACTTTATTCATCGCACCATTCTGGACTTACAATCCTCATTAGGGGATTTAGGCAGTAGCATGCTGGTAAAATACGGCAAGCCACTGGAGATATGGCCACAAATCCTTGAAGAGCATAGTCTGAGTTGTGTTTATACTAATCATGACTATGAGCCTTACGCATTGCAGCGAGATGGTGCCTTGAAAGACTTGTTAGCGGCAAAAGGAGTTGGTTTTGAGACTTTTCGGGATCAAGTCATTTTTGAGCGAGATGAAATTGTATCTAAAGTAAAAGGTACTCCTTATACTGTTTTCACTCCCTTTTCAAAAGCTTGGAAAGCAGCCTTGACCAAAGATCGCTTAGCTGATGTAAAAACGGAGGAGCATTTCAGTCAATTTTGGTCCTCTCCTGCCCTAGCGATCCCAAGTCTCGAGGAGATGGGTTTTGAGCGTACTAATACCTGGTTCCCAGAACGCATCCCCGATAAAGAAATCATCAAACTATATAACGAGACCCGTAATTTCCCGGCCATCAATGGGACCAGTCGCACGGGTTTACATTTACGCTTTGGTACGCTCAGTATTCGTAAACTTGTTCGCGTAGCCATGGCCCTAAACGAGACTTACCTCAACGAATTGATCTGGCGAGAGTTTTACATGCAGATTTTGGCCAATTTTCCCCACGTCGTCAATGGGCCTTTCCGACCTCAATATGGTGCCATCAAATGGCGCGACGATATGGAGGAATTTGAACTCTGGA
>CAZHOC010001529.1:0-1759 GCA_964534295.1 uncultured Bacteroidia bacterium
TGAGAGCTGACGGCTCCTTCTCCATCACAAAATAATTAACAACCATTTTAAATACCATCATTATGAATACTCGAACGCTTCAACTCATCATTAGCATTGGCGTAGCGCTGACAAGCTGGATTATCTTAATTATTATGGCTGACCTCTTTAGTGGCTTTCCGGCTGTTTCCAGATTAATAGCTTTGTTGGGGGGCACAGGAAATCCCTTCATTCATCTATTGATTTACGGTGCCTTTGTTTATGGTTTACTAGAACTGCGCAATAATCATAAATATGTGAAGAAACAATATGAAGGTTTCCAGCTAAATCTACTTCCAGTAGAGGATCAATTGGTAATATCACCACAGGATGTAGCTAAAATTAAGCTGAGCGCGATAGATCTCGAGAAAAGAGGATTTCAATTCTTAGTGGCCAACTTCATCAAGAAAGCGTGTACGCAGTATCGCAACGATCAATCCATTAGCGACACCTTACAAGTTCTAGACGCCCAGGTGGATAACAATAAAAATGAAAGAGAAGGAAACCTTGAATTGGTGCGGTATATGATTAATGCTATCGTTTCCTTGGGTTTCATTGGAACTTTGATTGGGCTTTCTACGGCCATTGGGCTTTCCCATCTGGCACAAACGGATGAGGGCATGCCCCAGATAACCCGGCACCTAAATATGGCCTTTGATACTACCCTGGTGGCTTTACTACTGGGTTTGGTTCTAAATTTCTTTTACCATCGATATCTAGAGGATCTGGATACCTTTTACTCAAGAGCAAAATCCTACATTATTGACAATCTAATCAGCCGAATTTATGTCGTCAATGCTTAAATCCAGAACCCTTTGCAATATCATCCCTATGAACTTTAAGACTCCTGTACAGAGTGCGATTTATCGACATGCGCCTTTGCAGTATTGAATGGTTGTTATACCATTAATTTAATGGGAGGCCCGGGGCGAATGTCCCGGGCTTTTTCTATATTAGTGTTGATCGTATATATGATATTCCGACCCGGACCCTCCGCCAATCCAGGCCTTGCGAATGCAGTAGCAAGCTTGGCGACCAAGGAGGATAGCAACTCCTAGCGCTCATACAATTTTATTGCTCCTAAAATGACCGAAACATGAAAGAAACTATCCTTTCGCTTTTTGCCATTGTGATGCTATGGTTCTATATTCATAATCCTGCTACTGCTGAATTGGACCCCATTAGAAACCTATATAATCAGGCTGAATATGTGGCCGCTTTAGAACTGTCCAACAAGACTTTGAACGGTTTGGATGAAAATGCTGAGCAAGAGCTTCGTGTCGACTTACTTACACTGCAAAGTGCTAGCATGATAATGTTGCACGACTATAAAGCAGCCCTCCAACAGCTAGAACAGGCAGAGCAATTCCTCTCATCGGAGCAAAATACCAGGCGTTTTAAGGTGTGGAACCTACAAATTAAGGCTTACCTAGCAATAGGTGACTGCGTCACTACCAAGAGATTGATTGATCAAGTCCTAGCAGAATTTGAGGGCAAAGATACTTCTAATGAATTGGCTCATACCTATGCTTATCTGGGAACCTATTGGGGGGAGCTTGGAGATGATCAACAGGCTGAACAATACTTCCGCAAAGCGCATAGTTTGAGGGTTCAAAATGCGCAGCAAGATCCATTGGGAATTTATGAAACCGCGGAATATTTAGCACTTGTGAAGCATGCTGCGGGAGATCATGAATCAGCTATTGAAATGGATCCTATAAATCATGATGATGAGAGCAAT
>CAZHOC010001530.1:0-1749 GCA_964534295.1 uncultured Bacteroidia bacterium
CCGGAAATGGATTCAATATTTCTACCCTTGCATCTATCAAAGTCGTACTCTTTTGAATTTGATTTATTTGTAGCCAATATTACTAGGCCTGTGTCCTTCCTCCCTCAACGCCCTGCAATAATTCCGATGCCTCTTCCAAGCTATTCAAGTGTTTGACATCAGAAAGTTGGGGGTTTTGCCCTATCCAAAGCCTTTGCAATTTATGGTGAGGAGGCGTGTACCCCAAGGCTTTTCTAAATAGGCGCTTCCAATGCTCAACCCAAAATTTATTGCCTCCTTCATCTACTAAGATAATCGCTACTGCCCTTTCAAGCAATTCATATACTCTTTCCCAAGCCTCCTGCTGCTCAAACAATTCAAAATCCCAGCCTTTTTCTTTGGCCAACCTCCTTACTGGATGCCAATCTACACCTATTTTAGCTCTAATCGCTACTATACAGGGCTTTTCCTCATTCTTCTCCGCAGACCCAAAGTCGGTTATCAAGTCTTCAATAATAGTAGATAATTTATTTTGAAATGGTGAGAAACCCGTTTCTAAACGTAGATAATGCTTTTTGTCAGGCTGATGGTTTCTCACATACTCCAAGTAGGCTTGTTGTTTGGGGTCATATACCTCTTGGCCTTTGGGAATCCATACCATCTGCTGAAGGTTTTCTAGCATTAAAGCCTGTTCGTACTCCATTGCCATAACCGACTTCCCATTGGAACCGTCTCCAGTACCATAGCTTTCCCCCATAAAGTGGATGGCTAAAGCACAACCCTTGAGTACTTGGGCCAGCTCCTCCTCCAACATGGGTGAACCCCAATCGGATTCGGGAAATACTCTACAGCCAAGGTTTTTGAGCAGACGCAATAGCTTGGTTCGATAAACACTTAGAGAGGCAGAAGCATTGCCGAGATAGACCTGTACTGGAGGCCTTTGCACCGTGTACGGCTGGCTCAATAGCCTTTTAATATCACTAGCCAATTCATCTAAGGCAAGCCAGTACCTATCATCCGACTGCCCGCCAATATACTCAAAAGACTCATACAAATTGGTGTAAGGATCAAGGGAGAAAAAGCGGTATACTGCCGAGGACTTCAACTCTTTGGGCATTTCATACCCCGATAAATGTCTAGGCATAATGAGCAGCACAGGGCAGTTTTGTTTAATACTTTCAAGCCAGCCATTCAATTGGTTACTATCAGAATTGCCTTCTATTTGAGTATTGTATATTTTTTCTGAAAAAACGACCAACATAAGTCGGCATTTTTTCGTAGTAAGTTTTAATGGATATTCCTCGATTTGCAATGAAGTTACACCTTCCTGTGTTAGCATCACTTTTAGCGAGCTAATAAAGCCCTCTATCCAAGTACGATTGTACACCAAGTGTTTGGGGAAATCGTCGGGATGGTAATAAACGCCTATAGTGTTAGGTTCGGTGGACACAAATGGTTTCGTTAGTTGATTATTTCCTATCTTTGTCAGATATTGAAGTTTAAATAGTTTCCGAAGTTTACACTTCAAGACTCACAAAATCGTAATCATTGCGAAGACTTCAAAATTTTGTTGTGGCAACACAACTATGCAATTATACCAAATTCGTGTGAGCAATGAACCAAACTACCAACTCTTATCTCATGGGAGAGCGCCCACTAACCGACTTCCACACGTACTATCGCAAGAAAATCCGCCCTTACCTGTTGGATTTGGAGCGCAAAAGAGAGCAATTTCTCAGCGCATCAAAAGTCAATCAGCAGAAGTACTTG
>CAZHOC010001531.1:0-1747 GCA_964534295.1 uncultured Bacteroidia bacterium
GTTCTTCCCAAGGCGCATCATGTAAAGCCATAAATGGCGTTTTGAGCGCGGGTTCCCCCAGTTTGTCCGGATAGTTGAGTGCGGCTGCCATCTCAGAAGCTACGGGTATAGCTTCTAGTCCGGTATAATGCACTTTCCGGTCTTTGCGATGTAAAAGGCTTAGCAAGGCGTTGAGACCAGTTCCAAAACCCATCTCCAAGATGCGAATATCCTTCCGCTCTGGCGGTAGTGCGTCCAAACCCATGCGGATAAATACATGCATAGATTCTTGGATCGCCCCGTGCACAGAGTGATAGTGTTCGTCGTACTGTGGAGAATACAGAGTCGAAGAACCGTCGTTCGTGATTATATGCTTGATCTCTGACGCTGGCATTCGCACGAATTTACAGCTAAGCTTTTGTTTTACACATGGCAAAAGTAGGCATTTCTTACACCTAATCTCCTTTTGGCATTTGCTCTACATATACTGATGTAGAAGGGAATGCAAAGGACACGCCAAGTTCTTCGGCTTTGCGCATAATTGCCAAGAAAATATCTTGACGGCTCGCCAACCAAGCGCCATATTCAGTAGTTTCGGCGATCACCGCCACAAATATATTTAGCGAAGAGTCTGCCATTTCGTGAAACTGAACGAGCGTACTCTCAGTTCGAGTCAAAGGATGCGCATTGATAATATCCCGGGCTGCATTGACAAAGGCTTCAACTTTGTCAGGTGGGGTATCATAGGTCAATCCTAAGGTCGTGCTGTAACGACGGTAGGTTCTCACCCCATGATTGGTGAGATTAGTATCCGCCAATTTGCCATTAGGGATAGTCACCATGGCGCCATCAGAAGCCCGTAATCTAGTCGAACGTACTCCCACCTCTGTGACTACCCCACTAAAGGAACCGGTGTCGATAAAATCACCGATCACAAAGGGTCGATCCACAAAGATAGAAACCGACCCGATGAAGTTTTTGACGGTATCTTGGGCTGCAAGCGCCAAGGCAAGACCGCCGATAGAAACCCCTGCTAATAGGGCCGTAACATTGACATTGAGGTTATCTAGGACGAAAATGATCCCCAAGACGACCACGACCAACTTTGTGATCTTGGTCAATAGGGGCACCAATTGATCGTCCATAGTGGTCTCCGTCTTAGCCGCCAAACCCGTAAGTGCCTCAGCAATCACATCCACCAAACGATACAGGACAATGATAGCAAATACCGGTGCCATCACCTGCAAAAGCAGCTGGAGATAGTAGCCAATACCGCCCGGTGGCAAGAGCAAAGAGGGAAGGAACCACTCCACCAAGATCACTACCAACAACAGACTCAATGGATTCGCTACTGGAGCAATTAACTCTCTTGCAAAAGTAGCTTTGGGGAAAAGCCTTGGTAGAATACGTCTCAACATTAAGTTGAAAATCACATCCAATATCTTGTAGCCGATGAAGGCGACAACTAGTAATATCACTAAGCCGAGATATTGCCAGAGGTACAGACCCAAAAACTTTTGCTGTCCTATCCTGGGCAGAAACTCCATGAAGAGTTCGGAGCCCATGGGGAAGACATTGTTATGAATTTTGGCAATACTGCCAACAGATTTGCGGGAGTATTTCCACTGATTACCGTATTTTTTTACATACAGGTCTGGATACTCTGATGGATACACCCGATAAATTGCCTGTCCATTTGTGGTGTCTCGATAATTAGAATCTGCCGGAATTTCTTCTGGTTCAACGTAGTAGGCTGTACCATCATAGA
>CAZHOC010001532.1:0-1742 GCA_964534295.1 uncultured Bacteroidia bacterium
TAACTCAATGACAGATTTGAGCTCTCTGATATTACCCGGATAGGAGTAGGCAAGCAGCTTTTTCTGAGCCTCTTGGTTGAGACTAAAGGGCTCCAAGTCGTTTTCCTTGCAAAACATATCCAGAAAGTAACGCGCCAAAAGCAAAATATCATTACCGCGTTCCCGAAGAGGGGGGAGTTCGATGGGTAAGCCGCGTAGACGGTAAAAAAGGTCTTCTCTGAAGTTTCCTTCCTTTACCTCTTCCACTAGATTACGGTTGGTGGCTACGATGATGCGCGTATCAATCTTATGGATAGAATTACTACCGATTCGGATGATTTCGCGTTCCTGCAAGGCCCTTAGCAACTTTGCTTGAAAGGTTACGTCCATCTCTCCAATCTCGTCTAGAAATAGCGTACCACCGTGGGCTTCTTCAAACTTACCAATTCGTCTGTTGACTGCTCCCGTAAAGGCGCCTTTTTCGTGCCCAAATAGCTCACTTTCCATGAGGTCTTTGGGGATGGCCGCCATATTGACCGGGACCATGGGTTGAGACTTGCGCTTGGAGTTAAAATGTATTGCCTTGGCTACTAGTTCTTTACCTGTACCAGTTTCGCCAGTGATAGTAACGGTAATATTGGTTTTGATCGCCTTTTCAATCAAGGCAAAAACCCGCTTTATGGCTGGGCTCTGACCGATGATGCTATTCTGAAAATCGTATCTCTGCTCAACCTCCTGTTGCAAGGTCTTAATGCGTGTTTCCAGAGATGCCTTAGACCGAATATTTTTGACCGTATTGAGGAGGCGGTCGCGAATGTCATTGCTCTTGGCGATATAATCATAAGCACCTAGCTTCAGCAATTCAACGGCGGTTTGCACACTGTCTTGCTCAGAAACTACGATCACATCTATGTCTGGATCGAAAGCCTTGATCTTTTGCAGGGCTTCTGAACCCTCCATATCGGGTAGCCGATAATCCAAAGTGATCACTTGGGGGCGTTCATGCAATGCCTCCAAACATGAAGTAGCGTCAGGATAAGCCTGCACCGTATAATCCGGATTATCTTCCAGGTTAAATTTTAGGAGTTCGCGGTACCAATCATCGTCATCAACAACAAAGACGAGAAACTTTCCGGTATCGGACATAAATGTGGGGATATGAAGTTCGTTAGGCGATAAATATACACAAAATTGAATAAGCCTTAGGCATTTATCCGAGCCTCTACGCTTGTTACGACAGCTTTTAGTTTTTGCAGCCCTTCGGTCAACGCCAGCACCAATCCATCCCAATTTTCTTGCCTATCTGCTTGGGCTTCTATGGCCTTTAGTTGACTGACCAATCCCTCTAATCCTAAGTGCCTGCAAGGCGGTACTAACTTATGAGCACGCATGCTGATACTATCCCAATCTTTTTGCGAAATGGCTTGCTCTATACCACTAATATTCTCGGTAGCGGCGTCTAGAAATAACTGCAACATTCGCTCCAAAGCTTGGGGGTTGTTGTTGGTGAGTTTTTCGAGATGGACCAACGAAAAATGATCCTGAGGACCTGCTTCTTCTGCTCCTAAGGCTTTTGGATCTTCATTAGGCTGGAGCGGGCTTACTTCTACATCCATGGGTAGACCCAGTAGATGAGTAATGGTTGCAAGAAGGTCTGCTTCCTGAAAAGGCTTTAATAAATGGCCATTCATGCCCGCATCTAGAGCGCTAGTGATCTCTTCCTCCGTGGAGGTAGCGGTTAGGGCCAGAATGGGGGTTTCTAT
>CAZHOC010001533.1:0-1742 GCA_964534295.1 uncultured Bacteroidia bacterium
GTCCAGGTTCCATCGTAATGTGCCAGAGCCGAACCACTGTATTGCCGACCAATCCATTTGTCGTCATTCGTTGTAATCAAAAAATCTACATAACTCCCGCTCACAGAAATATTGCTTTGATACAAAGTCCAATTGGTGCCGTCGTCATGAGCGAGCATCGCTTTGCCCTGCTGATTAAAGCCTCCTAACCAGAGTTCTCCATTAGAGTCAAATTGCAGTTGACGAATACGCATGCTGCTGTTTGCTAAAGTGGGAAAACTATTAAGATCGGTTAGTTGCCAATTTTGGCCATCAAAAGAGATAATCTGCTCATTATTGGTCAACAAATAGACGACTCCATTTGGGGCAATTTCTAGGTCATCAAAGTTTAAGTTGCCGGTAGGAAACTGAGATTGAAAAGTATCAAGCTGAGCTCCATTCCATCTCAATAGAGAGGCATAAGCAGGATTGCCGGTATAAACCCAACTGCCAATCCATAGGGACCCATTGGCGTCCATCCTAGGGGCCATGTCTCTTGAAAAAAACCAATTGCTGGGGATCCGATGGTCGGACGTTTGGAGAATATCGGTTTGGGTTGCTGATCGCCTGACAATGCTGTGATCTGTTAGTAAAACCAATTCCCCGTTGTCATAAAGGTCAAAATTAAATATTCGCCCACTTGGGATACCTTCTATATAGCTATGGGCGCAATTTCCGTCTAAGCAAAAATCCAAACTATTAGGATCGGAGTCGTCACAATTGGGCAGAAGATTGCAGCTAAATGGATCAATAAGGGTACGTTTGCCACCTCCATAGATGGCGCTCAGTTGTTGGGCTGCAGGGCTAAGGTAGATCAATAAAAAGCTGATACTACAAATGATGCGAATCATGGTACGGTTGTTTAGAGAGTCTGAAAGCGAAAAGGCGGCTGTGTTTATCTGAGAATCTGAAGCTTTTGCTGGTAGGTACCAGCCTCGGTCTGAATTTGTAGGAGGTATAAAGCGTTCGGCAAGGCCGGCAAGACCAAGTCCTCCTCATTAGCACCTAAGGATTTTTGATAGACCAATCGCCCTTGTAGATCGTAGAGTTGGATTTTTTTGGGCCGCTGCGCGGAACGCTTATCCCTAATGATCAGGCGGTTTTGTGCTGGGTTAGGATAAATCTGCCAGTCGTTTGGCGAGATATCTGCAATTGAGGTTACTTCTTGGGTGATTTCGACAATGGCAGGCTCAGTATCATAGGGAATATCTGTATCGTCCAGTCTGATCAGGCGGACATTACTGATGGTCAATCTTAGGGTATCTCTGATATAATCTTTGCCCGAGATGTCATCAATCATCACCACTCGCACCTTGGCGATCTGTCCCCAACCGCTACGCTCTACTTGATTGGTCCGGCAGAGAGCGAGATCGACCTGAGCATTGTTGTAGTCATCCCTCGCCATGGTGATCATGTCTTGATTTTTATTGCCCAACCAGGAGGGGTTGAATTCTACCTTCATACTGCCCGAATCAACCAGAGAAGGGTCATAATTGATCGTAAAGGCAATTCCATAAACACTATCCGCCAAGAGAGTATCCAAACCAAGTATGATAGGGGCATTGACGGTATCGCCTGGCATATAGGTGTTCAAGTCTGGTACGATGAGTAGGGGAGTCGCCCCATTCATTTCTGTGCCACCGCTTTTGTTGTGGATGAGGCCATAGTTGAGGGTGACGGCCAGCGTATCATCTAAATCTACGGTACCGGAGCCATCGGTATCG
>CAZHOC010001534.1:0-1741 GCA_964534295.1 uncultured Bacteroidia bacterium
AAATACTAGTTACCTGATCTCCTCTCTGCCATCGGCATGCAGGGCAAACCTACCTCGTTCCGCGGAGTGGGTTTGCTCTTTTTCGGGCCAGGGCCAGCCCCCAAACTGGGTGCGTTGATAATCGGCAAAAGCTTGCTGGATTTCTTCTTGAGAATTCATCACGAAGGGGCCATAGCTGACGACAGGTTCTTGAATAGGCCTGCCTTGCAGAACGAGCAAACTAGCCTCTTGAGGCCCGTTTTGAATGAGGACTTCTTGATCTGCTTTAAGTTCAATCAACAAATTGCTAGGGATGTTTTGGCCTTCTAGAGTGATATGATCGCCATCGTAAAAGTATAGGCTTCGATTACTATCCGCTAGGGTAGCGGGCAAGGTCCATTGCGCATTGGCTTCCATCTTGATGGTAAATACCCCTACCGCATGCTCGGGATCAGCCGCCCAAGAGTCTGGTGTCGGAGCTGGTGCTTGCTGCTCATAGAGATTACCTGCGATGACATCTATAGTCGTCTTGCGATTCGCTTCGTCTAAGCGTTCCACGACGGGGATCTCCTCCCGCCAAAGCATCTTAAAATGTGGCTCTACCATCTTGCTAGCACGAGCCAAGTTGATCCATATCTGAAATATCTCCAGCGTATTGGCTTGGTCATCATGCAAGAGCGGAAACATCTCCGAATGCAGGATTCCCTTACCCGCGGTCATCCATTGCACATCACCGGCCATAAAGCGGCCTGCTCCACCCAAAGAATCGGTATGATCGACCACCCCTTCTCGGTTAATCGTGATCGTCTCAAATCCACGATGCGGGTGATAAGGAAAGCCTGGCACCTCGCTGCCATGATACATGCGAAAGCCATCTTTGACGGTAAAGTCACTCCCGATATTGCGGCCTTGACGATCGGCTGGCTTCAGCCCCATCTTACCGTTGCCCGCAGGGTAATCATCATGGTGAAATACGCAAAAAATAAAAGGGTCCTGTGTCTCCCAAGGAAAGCCCAATGGCTTGATATTTTTGATGACTGATGACATAGCCTGATATTTTAATGTTTAAACTTCGAAATAAAATCTTTGTTTTCAAAACTGAGGGGATTGGGTGATTTGTTGGAGAGTTGAATTTTTGAATGGAGTTTTGGAGATTATTTCACTCAACAACTCAACTCCCGATAGCTATCGGGACAACAACTCAACAACTCTACAATTCAACAACTCAACAAATCAAATGCCCTCTCTTCGCTATCACGATCAAAACAACAATCTCTATCATTTAGAAGGGAGAGCTTTTCGTTACAGGCCGATCCAACCCAAGGAGAGTTCATCGGGGCTTTATAGTGGCGGTGAACCAGCCGAGCATCAGATTTCGGCGGAGCTGAGTCAAGAGATTTTTGCTTTGGCGGAGCAGATCTTAAAAACTTCAAGCATACATACCCAGCAGCGGCGGATGTTGACTTCAGTTCTTTCGCTCAAATCTGATCAGAATTGGCGGCCTGCGACCCTAGTTCGCTCGCCTTTGCGGACAGACTTAGAAGCCTTGCTCGACCAAGCACGGGCAATAAACTGATCATTTCCTATCTCTAAACCTCCTACAACCGCTTGCATCCTCCCCTAAAGCTTCCTTGAGCTAAGCCAAATTTTCTTACCTTAGAAAAGACTAAAATACTAGCGGCGGCGAGGTATTTGGCGATTTATTGCTTTGCTTCCTCTTTGCCTGAATAAACTACTACTATGAAACTAACTCCCCAATCAT
>CAZHOC010001535.1:0-1740 GCA_964534295.1 uncultured Bacteroidia bacterium
TGATACGGTAATGTTTAGGGCGGGCAAGTGATAGGAAGCAGTCAGATTAGTTTCTAAAGTGGAACGGAAAGATCGCTCCCACACTTGTATTTGTGATAAACGGTATTGTTCCTGTAGTAAGGTTGGACTATACAATTGGCTACTAGCTTGCACCTTGAGGCTACCTCCTTGTTTGAGGTCAAAAAATAACTCGCCATTCAATTTATAATCTCCTCGGTTATCCAATAGGCCAAAATGCGCATTGGTAGAAATAAATAGGCGTTCACTCGGGTTAAAGGTCAGCTTACCCGTTAGGAAGAGATTGTTGACGGTTGATTTGATGGGTTCGAAATCCAACCAGTGTAAACTATGAACTAGCCCTACCTGTAGAAGATCCTTCTCTTGTTTGACTTCATTATCTTGAGCTGCAGCTCCTAATCGGAACGTACTAAGGTTAAATACGTTCTCTAGTTTGCGGTGCTCCAGATAAAATCTACTTCCACGATCATCAACACGGAATACGGGGAATTGGTTAAAGAACAAAGTGTCGGCGGTAGCGGCCTCTTCAAAAAATTTGTATTTACTGGTATTGTACAACAGTTGATGAGACAGCGTATAAGATCGAAGCGGTCCTCGAATAGAGTCCTCTCTTCCCCCAAACTGTAGGTAGTGGGTATAACTATATTCTTGATGCTGGTGTCGCGTCTGACCACTTTCTAGGAGGGTTACGGCGGAGGCTGGTCCTCTGAATTGACCCTCTTTCTCTGGCTCTACAAATACCCCGCCATTATCCTCAGCCTCTGCTGTGTTGGTAGCTACGGATAAATAAGCTCGATATTTCCCACTCTGGCTTTCATAGGACATATTATTGATGAAGGTAGACATCCTATGATTTTGGTTGGGATATTGATTGGAGGATCCGATGTAGCTGTGCCGATCGTATACTAGGGCATAATTAATGCCATTGGCAAAGTTTCGACTGAATTTAGCTTTGAAAATGCCATCTGCCTGTTCACCTCCTTGTGTATAGTGGACGTTGGTATACGGCTTTTCTAGGCGGTAATAAGGTGTCTGACTGGCCTTAGTAAAATACAGATCATATTGGTTCAAGCCTACATCAAAGCCACGTCTTTGGCTGGCCTCGAAAAGAATTGGGCGAGCGGCGGAGCCCACAATGCCGAGGTGCATATAGTCAAAATCCCGCTGTCGGGCAGGATCGTATTGATGAAAATAGCCAGTAAGTAAGCTATCGGCGAATGGCGTTTCTCTATTGGGATTTTCGGAATAATACAGAAATACTCCAAAGGTGTCCACCTCATCTGCCAATTGCTCGTCGAACTCCATTTGAGAGACATCATCTTGCCCACCCGTAACGGTAGGGCGTTGCGACTGAGTTCTCTGTGTACTTCGCCCTGGTTGCAATACCTTCGAACGTTGCTGCGCCCATAGGTCGGGACCCACTAGGAGAACAAACCATCCGATCAATATTGTTATGTGGAGCTTTTTGGTCATATTAAATTGTACAAATACACTGGAATGCTTACTAGGGTTGCTGAGCTAGAAAAGCCGTTTTACACCCATTTAATGCTCTCCTGCAAAACGATTGACAAAGGAGAATGGTTGCCCGCTTGGGCGCGCTTAACCCTACAATGGATTTTTGTTGGCTTTTCATTAGGGATTGGAGGTTTGTAGTTGAAAGTTTAGAGATGAAGGTTTAAAGTTCAAACCTCCTATCCCTAATTAAAAGCCAACAAAAATCCA
>CAZHOC010001536.1:0-1736 GCA_964534295.1 uncultured Bacteroidia bacterium
CGGAAGCTTGTCCCTTGTCCAAGCTGGCCCTCTACCTCAATCTCTCCCCCCAGCAATTGCACCAGTTCACGAGTTAGCGCCAGGCCGATGCCCGTACCACTATCCGTAACTTTCCCCTTCGTCGAAGCTTGATAGAAGCGGTCAAAAACAAAAGGCAAATCCTCCTCTGGAATCCCGTAGCCCGTATCACTAACTGGTATCACCAGGTTCTTATCAGTTATTTCCCCATCATTTACTCTGGTCTTGACCTCAAAAGTCACCTCTCCCTTCTCCGAATTGTACTTGATCGCATTTGACAATAGATTGGATACGATCCGCAAGGTCTTCTCCGAGTCGTAATCCATGTAAAGGCTATTTGAACCCGGTTCAAACTTGAGGACCTGGTCTTTGCTCTGTGCCAGTGCTTGAAATTGTTCGGCAATGGTTTTCAAAAAGTCAATGATATCATTTTGTTGAAGGACCGGCCGAAGGCTATTGGCTTCTAGCTTTTGTAGGTCCAAGATCTGATTGATCAGATCGAGCAGATTGGCGTTATTGTTTCGAATCATCCGAGCGCCTTTTTTTAGCCACCGTCTTGGATTTTTTTCGATTTGATCCATCATGCCCGAAATAATGGTGAGCGGCGTTCGAAACTCGTGGGAGATATTGGCGAAAAAGCGAGTTTTGAGCGCATCCAGTTGTTGGATATGATCCTTTTGGGCACTGATCTCCTGATTAAGATTTTTCAGTTGATCATTGGCCTTTTGTCGGAGCCAATAAAAGCGGCCAATCACGAATAGGAAAAGCAGTGCAATCAGCAGTCCCAAAAGCGTAACCCGTTGTATAAATCGTTGCCGACTTAATTCCTGGGCCTTCATTTTATTTTCAGTTTCCAGCTTTTGTTTCTCCTGGCTAAATTGATTCTCTTTCTCTAAATAGGCCAGTTTACGGATTAATTCTTGATTGATCAACGAATCAGATATTGCCTTATACTCTTTTAAATACTCAAGCGCCAAGGGATAATTGCTTTGCCGATCATATAGTTCGTACAAGGCTTCTTTACTGTCTCGAATACCTACCTGGAAATTGTATTCATTGGAAATGGCTAGCGCCTTTTCCAAAATGGACTTAGCTTGCTCTAAACGCCCTTGCTTGATGTACACCCTTCCCAAGCCATTCAAGATAGAAGGCATGATGATGTAGGTTCGACAAGGTTCACTGAGCTCCAGGGCTTTGGAGAAGTAGATTTCTGCGGAATCCAATTGGTTTCTATCCAAATAGATCTGCCCGATGTCACTGAGCGGATACCTAGAAGGGCAATTCCATTTAAATCTTTGCAAATCACGAGCACCTTCCCACAGCAGTAATAGAGCCGAATCAATTTCCCCCTCAATCTTATAAGCTTCTCCCAAATCACTAATCACCCAAGCTCGATCTTTTGGTCGATCAATTTCCTCATAAATCCTAGCTGCCTTCCAGAGGTTTCTTTTTGCATTCTCACCATCTTGAAGTCGATTATACAAGATTCCCAGTTCATGGTAGGAAGATGCTATCCCTCCTGCTTGCCCATTTTTTTGATACCAGTTTGAAGAAATCTGAAAGTTTTCCAGTGCATTGAGATAATCTCCTCCACGGTTGTAATTGATAGCAATGGCCTTGTAAGTTCTGCCCAAATGAAGTGGGGCTCCAAATAACAGACATAGATCAAGGAGGTCACTGAGCGTTTCATCCTCCCCCCTATAATCACCCGTTACCCG
>CAZHOC010001537.1:0-1230 GCA_964534295.1 uncultured Bacteroidia bacterium
TGATCGAACGTGAAGAGGCCGCTCTCGTACAGCAAGCTAGGTCTGCAAAAAAGATAAAGCGCTATGACGAGTAGTTTTGATGCAACCTTTGTGAGCTGATCTGCCACTTAAGGGAAAATACCCATCCAAGTATGGCCATTTTGAGCCTCAGGGATAGGTTTTTGCATGACTTCTTCGCTTTCAAGACCATCATTATGAAAAAATTAACATTCCTTTTCCTCTTCTGCCTACTGGCCAATTTTGCCGGGGCCCAAACCCTCGATCGTATTGTTGCTATCATCGGTGAAGAGGTGATCCTACAATCTGATGTTGAGAATCAATACAACTATATGATGCTCAATGGCCAGAAGGATGACGGTACCCTGCGTTGTCAGGTCATGGAAAATCTCGTAGTAAACAAACTCCTCCTTAACAAAGCGCAGCAAGATAGTATCGAGGTCTCTGAGGCCGAGGTAACTGCCGAGATCGATAGAAGGGTCGAATATATCCTGGCTCAGATGGATGGCAATGTGCGGGAGTTTGAACGCATCTATGGCAAATCAGTCGCTGAGTTTAGAGAAGACATCTTCGAGGAGATCCGAAATGAAGTATTGATCAACCGTCAGCGCAATACCTTGCTCCAAGAGGCAGAGATTACCCCTAGCGAGGTGAAATCATTTTATGAATCTCTGGATATCGATAGTGTGGGACTCTTACCCGCGGAGGTAGAAGTCAACCATATCGTAGTCATCCCACCACCTTCCCAAGAAAGTATTGATAAAGCAATAGCGGATCTAACCTCTTATCGAGAACAGGCCGTAAATGGTACAGACTTCAATGAATTGGCTGCCAAGCACTCTGATGAACCTGGAGCCAGCCGTAGCCGTGGCTACCTCGGTGAATTTAGCCGGGGTTTGATGGTGCCTGAGTTTGAAGAAGTAGTTTACTCTATGCGTGTAGGTGAAATTTCGCAGCCTTTCCGTACAGAATTTGGTTATCATGTAGTCCTATTGCACGAACGTCGTGGGCAAATCCTACGAGCGAGTCATATTTTGAAGCGATTGCGTCCTAGTACTAATGGAGACTCTATCGCCATCGACTCCTTGCGTAAGATCGTTACTTTGATTGATACTGATTCCCTTTCTTTTGAACAGGCTGCTATCCGCTTTTCTTCTGATCGTCAGACCAAGCACTGTGGTGGTTGTATTACCAATCCCCAGACGCAGGAGCTGCGAATCTCTATGGATATGT
>CAZHOC010001537.1:1240-1736 GCA_964534295.1 uncultured Bacteroidia bacterium
GCCGATATGTTCTTTAAAGTAGATGAAATGGAAGCTGGTGAAATTTCTGAGCCAATGGAACTCACCATGGGCGATAATTCTCGCGCCTTTCATATCCTCTACCTCAAAAACAAAATACCGCCCCATAAGCCTAATCTGAAGGACGATTATCAAAAAATCAGAGACTCTGCCCTGCGCAATAAGCAGTATGAAGACTTTGAAAAGTGGCTAGAATCCGCTAAGAAAAATATCTATATTGATATCAAACCTACTGAGTGCTATAACGCCCTCAAAACCTGGGTCCAATAATGCAGAAATACAAAACTGAAGTAGAGGCCGCCGACGCGCTGGCCAGTAAATACAAAGAACTCAAAGAAGAAATTTCGAAAGTTATCATCGGTCAGGAGGAAGTCGTAGACAACCTCCTGATCGCTCTTTTTTGTAAAGGGCATACCTTACTCGTAGGGGTGCCAGGTCTCGCCAAAACCCTTTTGATTAGTACCATTGCTGAAGTCCT
>CAZHOC010001538.1:0-1734 GCA_964534295.1 uncultured Bacteroidia bacterium
GGCAATGTATATATGACTGAAACCGGGCGTGATAATCCTGCGGGTCGTTGGGTCGATGAACTCGCAAATGGTGCTGTTTACGCTCCTCACCACATTCAGCGTGCTGCTGATCAAGCGGCTGCTTCTGGTATGGCGGTTACCCCTGATTCTTCTTCATATTGGGACTATTATGGTCGCGTATTGAAGTATGATGTCACTTCTGAAGAGGTTACGATCCACCTAGAAGGTGGTCCTTACTTTGCCAATGGCGCCTCTATCACTAAGTACCCTGAAAAACATCTTTCTAATCCTGATGGCCTGAGCTTCATCACCGTTAAGCCTGGTACTTCTGAAGAAAGAACTTATATGGTCGTACAAGAGGACCTTAACGGTACTTCTTTTGGCCGTATGCCTCGTGAGATCACCGGTAACCGTGCTTGTGAATTGTTCCTATTGGATACTGATATCGCCAACCCTACTGTTGATGACTTGGTACGTATCACTACTATGCCGATCGGTTCTGAGGTAACAGGTGCAGTGGCTACTCCTGATGGAAAAACTTTGCTGGTTAACTCTCAGCACCCGTCTGGTGACAATCCATTCCCTTACAATCACTCTTTGACGGTCGCCATCAACGGTTTTGACCGTACATTGACCACCACCTCTGTAGAAGAAGAGATTCCCGCTGAGGATCTATTCTCTATCTATCCCAATCCAGTGGCTCGTCGCTTGTACTTCAACAAAATGACTGATGTTGCTATCTTCACTATCGATGGCAAGAAGGTTAAAGAAGCGCAAAACGTTAATTCTATCAACGTTGACATGCTTTCTGCAGGTGTTTATGTCATCAAAAATGCAGATGGCGTAAGCAAGAAATTGGTAATCGAATAAGCTGCCATTCCTGTTGATCCCTTAATATAATAAGTGAAGTATCGAGACTTTTTCTTGATACTTCGCTTCTCTTTTTCACTTGCTTTCATCAAATGGTTATGAAGAGATACTTTTACTTTCTTTTTGCCTTTCTGCCTCTCCTATTTGCGCCGCTATTTTTTAGTTTCCAAGGCTCATGGGAAGAGCGCAACGCACAATCCGTCCAAGCGGTACACACCCAGTTTCTAAAGGACTGGACCATCTTTCAAGCAAAAATCGACGAAACCATTGTCTTGGCCAAAGAGCTCTATGACTTCGAAGAAGTCGAACAAATGCGTTGGAAGTTCCTAGAGGCCAGAGAAGCCTACAAAAGGGCTGAATTCTTGGCTGCCTTTGTCGATGAAGAATACATCCTACGCTATATCAACGGCGCTCCCTTACCCAAAATTGATCCTCAAGCCGCCGATGCGACTATCGTGCTAGATCCCAAGGGCATGCAAGTCATCGATGAAATGATCTTTGCCGAGGATGCCGAGAGCCAACAATACGCCATCCTCAAAAAACTCTACGAACTCAAAAAGAACGCCAAACGCTTTTATGAATTTGAGTCTTCCGCGCCCTTGTTGGAAAACCGCCAAATCTTTGAAGCCAGTCGTCAGGCCTTGATTAGAGTGATGAGTTTAGGGCTTACGGGTTTTGATACCCCTGCCTCTGCTTATGGTATTCAGGACAGTCGTGAGGTGTTTGTCTCGCTTCGCGGAACGCTTAGAGCCTATGAAGGGCAGCTGATAGAAGTCGATCCTGATTTATACTTTGAACTCGATCAGACTTATGGCGCCGCCATAACCTATCTCAAACAAAATCAGCGCTTTGACAAATTTGATC
>CAZHOC010001539.1:0-1733 GCA_964534295.1 uncultured Bacteroidia bacterium
ATTCCTACAGCCAGCCCTCGACGCTTAGCCTTCTCTGATAGGTACCTTTTCTCTCCAAAGCCGGCCCGAAGTGCATATAGATTGTTTTGTTTCCCGAAAATGTAAGCGCGGGATACTTGATTGGAAATGGGCTGTAAATCTCGACTTTGTTTGAATTCCTTGCCGTGCTTCAACTCACCGATCTCGAAGTTGAGAAAACGAGTGAGGTAGTAGGTTTTTAGCGTACCCATATTAACGCCCATTGAGAAGCCATGCGTGTGGAATCGCGCCAAAACGGAGAACTCTTTATTGTAGACAATCCCTTTGTTATCGTCATAATAATTCTCTCCAGGCGTGATAAGTTGCTGACCGCTCAGAACGAGTGCGAAACTACAGATGAGAAGAGTACCTAAAAATTGCTTCATTGGAGACGGCTTTAATAGTTTGATGATGTTGCTTGGGCGTTCTGAGAAAATGATACTGCAATAAATTTACTGAAATCAACGGACAATTCCTGTAAATGTTTTATTATTCTGACTAAATAGTAGAAATATGTCTTGCCAATATCGATTATCAGCAAATAACTGTCTTATCAGATATATCGGCATTTTTATATGTGAAATCCTAACTTCTTACCCCTTATTTGAATCACCTTTAACGGATTACAAGATTTACGATAGGGTGGGGTGGAAAATGGATAGCTAAATCAGTGGATACCTATGCGGCAGACATTTCTTACAGACTTCAACTAAGTGGTATGCTCATTTACTCAACTACTCATAGTGCAAGATTGGAGTATGCCCTAGAAGTTCTATTCCAGCATCTACTCCTTATAGAGTATACGTTTACCAATGATTTTTTGTTCTATCAGTCTCACCCAGGACCTAAGATACATTATGGGAAGCGTCGCGATCCAGACGATCTTTTCTTTCTGCAGGCCACAGAACTGCTATTCGAGCAGGGGATACAGCCTTTAGAGCCTAAGGTGACGAAAATCGATGGTCGTCCCGCTCTGTTTCCAGTGGGTCCGGATTCTGACTGTCCTTTCGATCTGCTGGCTATGTGCTTTTATTGCCTGAGCCGCTACGAAGAATATCTGGAGTTTGAGGCAGATAGATATGGTCGGTTCCCGGCTTCGCAAAGCATAGCCTATAGGCATGGCTTTCTGGAGCGCCCCATTTTAAATGAATGGGCTAATTATTTCAGGGAATTGCTTCGGGAGCAGTGGCCTAACCTCAATCTTTCAATGCCTGCTTTTCATTTTCGCCTGACCTTTGATATTGATATGGCTTGGGCGTATTTGTATCGACCGTGGTGGAGGTTGATAGGAGGTGGTGTGGTACAGCTGTTGCGCGGAAATTGGGCCGGTCTAGGAGAAAGGATACAGGTACTAAGAGGGAAATCAAAGGACCCTTTCTTCATTTTTGATTACCTAGATGGTATCCAGGATAAATATGCTCTTGATACCCTTTACTTTTGGCTATTAGGGGATCTTGGTAAATATGACCAGAACGCAGACATCCGAAACCCAAAGTTTCGAGCATTGATCCAAAAATTCGCAGAGCGTTATCCGGTAGGGATACACCCATCCTTCAAATCCAATTCTATGCCTGGACAACTTGAGAAAGAAGTGCAGCGCCTAGTGGAGCTCACCGGAAAGGTACCACTTCCTCCCTACCTGAATCGTGAGGCTGAACCGGAAGACAAGCCACGCTACCAAACGGTATATTCAGAAAAAGACGGAGCTGTAGCGG
>CAZHOC010001540.1:0-1732 GCA_964534295.1 uncultured Bacteroidia bacterium
AAAGCAAAAGAGCTCCAAGCCTTTACTAGGGCTTGAAGCTCAATATTTTATGGATGATATATCGTTTTGACTATTTGGGCATAGTGCCAAATATGTAGTCCCAAAGGGGAGATGAAACCCCAAAAGCAACCGTGTCATCTTTGTAGTGATGGATAGCATGATGCTTCCAAAGCACACTTAAAAAGTTTTTGGGCTTGCGGTAGGCATGCACAGAATAATGCACTAGCAAGTAAAGGGCATAGCCAAGGTTAATTCCTGCCAAAATGGAAAAAGCAGCATCATTGACGACAAAATAAAAGCCCAGTAAAATCAGGCTAGAAAGGGTCAAGCTGCCGATAGGTGGCATGGCTAATCTCTGTTTGTCCTTGGGGTAATCATGATGAACGCCATGAAATTTGTATTGCCAAGCGTCTTTGCCGACCTCATCATGTTCGAACCAGTGAAATGCATAGCGATGCATGACGTATTCGATAAGGGAAAAGACAAAAAGTCCAATGACAAAGAGGCCAAGGGATTGGGCGATACCAATTTCGGTATAAGCTGCCGTCCAATAGAGCAAGCCAGCTGCGTAAAGGATAAATAGGCCTACTGGAATGGAAATATGAGTGCGAGTGAGTTTGTTAAGTAGTTGGTTTTCAAACAGTGGAATAGATAAGTCCTCGTTACTGACGTAGCGTTTTGTTTGAGATGTCTTCATTCGTCGAAATATTGGTTGAGTAAGGAAAAAGGTTTATAGGCAAACTATACGGCTTTTGTTGAAAAATGGCTGCGCAAATTGTCAAATTTTTTGGCCGCCTTAACAAAAATCATATGCCCCAAAGACACTAAGACGAATCAAAGGCTGCGTCCGCTGTGAACAAGTCTATGGGAGACAATTTGAAGGGGCTAAGAGCCGTTAGACTCGTAAGCTAGAAGGGCTTATTGGCTTTAAGTCTTTATAATTGGCAAGTAATTTGAGCTTGCCTGAAACAGCATAGCCACATTTATGAAGCCCCAAAGCACGAGTTCTCAAATGCTCTTTGATTATTTTATCCCCCAACTTGACTATTCGGGGATAGATGGAGCAAACCTATTGCGCCGGCATCGTATCCTGGTAGCGATCTCTCTTTTCTCTGGAATCCTTTGTTTTGTATTACCTGTGATCTCTTTCTCTTTAACAGGGATAGTGGATGAATCTGATTATTTGCCGCTTAGTATTGGCTGTTTTATACTATTGAATCCATTTTTGCTCCGTTGGACGGGAAATATTCAACTCGCTGGGGTTCTCTATTATGTTGAGTCAGGGATCTTATTAATACTGCTCAGTCTCGTTTTGGGCGGTCTCAAATCATCCTCCATCGTTTTTTTCTTGGTATGGCCTCTAAGTGCCATGTTTATTCTCAATATCCGGACTGGTGTATATCTCGCGATTATAGTGGTCTTGATATTTATTGTGCTGTATATCTTCCGAGATTTCCTAGAAGAAATCATGGTCGTAGACCAGCAGCTTTACACTACTATTTTTGCTATTAGCCTGAGCATGACCACACTTTTGATTACAGGTATCGCTTGGGCCTATGAGATGTATCTCTCTGAATTTCTCAGCCAAACCCGGGATCTTATTGCAGAATTAGAAGATGCCAAGTATCAATTAATTGAAGCCAAGGAAGCTGCTGAAGCTGCCAATATTGCCAAAGGGCAGTTTCTAGCCAATATGAGTCATGAAATTCGAACTCCACTCAATGGGGTGATC
>CAZHOC010001541.1:0-1728 GCA_964534295.1 uncultured Bacteroidia bacterium
GGAGTACCCGTACTGCCTTACCAACGTTTTTTCTTTGGTAGACCTGAGATTGCCCACCTCCACAAAATGGAGGACATGCTCACGACTGAGCGTTACACCTTCCAAATGTTGCCGAGCCCCGGACATGCCAGAGACCATCAGTGTCTTTACGTAGCCGAGGAAGGCTGGCTCTTTGCTGGAGATATTTACATCGCCGACAAAATCAAAGTATTTAAATCAGGGGAAAGCGTAGGCCAGCAAATCCGTACCATAGAGCGCTTATTAAATTTGGATTTCGAAGTGCTGTTTTGCGCCCATAATCCTCGGTTTAAGAACGGCAAGACTCATCTAGGCAACAAACTCGCATTCCTTAAAGATTTTGAGGGCAGGGTTAAGCGTTCTGCGCAGCAGGGAAAAAACCTCAGGGGGATCATACAGGACCTACCGATGCAGGAGAATTGGCCTTTTCGGATCATGACAGCTGGAGACGTAAGTTTGAAAAATATGGTCGAATCGGTCCTCGATGAGATGTAAGATTTTTGACCATTCATGCAATAAATGCCCAATATTTTCCGTTGGCGGCAAATTCAAAGCCAGCGCCCCGCCCAAAAAAGCCAAATCCCAGATTGTAACACTTCCTCCGCTAAGGTCCTTTTATTGCCTGTAAGTTTGTATATAATTGTATCTATAACCTTTGTCTCAAACTTTACCCTGACCTTGCCATGATAAAAGGAAGCATACGCCCCCTTGCGCTGTGCATTTTCCGGAAGGACGACAAAATACTGGTCAGAGAAGGCATAGATGTTGAAAATCAGGAAACCTATTTTCAACCCATTGGGGGCTCACTACATTTTGGCGAATACAGTTGGGAAGCTGTACGCCGAGAAATTCGCGATGAACTGGGAGAAGAGATCAAAAATCTTACCTTCCTGGGGCCTTCCGAACAGGTCTCCCGCCGTGGAGAAAGTCACGATCATGCCATTGTTTTTATGTTTGAAGGAGAGTTTGCCGATAAAAACCCCTATCAACAATTAGAACTACAAGGTACTGACAAGTACGGGCAAGCTTTTAGAGCTGTCTGGAAACCCTTAAAAGAATTTCGTCGCAAGAAAGCACGCTTGTATCCAGCGGGTATTTTGGATATGATCTAAACGGATGAAATTTTATTTTTAGGTCATGATCAGTTTTCGGTTGGCAGAAGAAAAGGATGTGGCCGACATCCATGCTATCTACATTCCTTTTGTACAAGACACGCACGTCTCATTTGAATATGAGATCCCGAGTCAAGCAGAAATTGGGCAGCGCGTCCAAAAGACTTTGCAGCACTATCCTTGGATTGTAGCTATTGAAGACAACCAAGTCATCGGCTATGCTTATGCGGGCAGCTTTCGTTATCGCACCGCTTACAGCTGGTCTGCCGAATCTTCTATTTATCTCAGCCCTGCCGCTCAAGGTAAAGGCCTCGGCAAAAATCTTTATCAACGTTTACTGGACCTTTTGAAGCTACAAGGCTTTCAAACGGTTTATGCAGGTATTTCCCTTCCCAATCCGATCAGTCAACGCTTTCACGATAGTATGGGCTTTGACCATCTACAGGTTTTTCAACGTATTGGTTTCAAAAAAGGCCGCTGGCACGATGTCGATTTTTGGCAGATTGTCCTCGACCAAAAAGATGATGATCCAGCTATGCCCAGGGGGATCAATGATTTGAGCCAAGCGGAGATAGAGAGTGTGCTGGGGGCTTAGTAT
>CAZHOC010001542.1:0-1728 GCA_964534295.1 uncultured Bacteroidia bacterium
TGGGGCGTTAGTTTCATGGGATGGAGCCGGTGCGTATGCGACAGCGAGAGATCATCGTCTCGGCGGTGGTATCAGGAATACTGGTCAGTTTGATCATGTATCTACTCTTCCGCAGAACGTGGGGTATTGTTGTGTCTCTGTTTTCTATTGGTTTAGGGCTGTTGCTGTTTATGGGCTTCCTAGGAGCTACCGGGCGCGAACTCAACGCCATCGCCGCACTGTACCCCGTTCTCATGATTATTGTGGGTACTTCGGATGTTATTCATATCATGTCGAAGTATATCGATGAGCTGCGCAAGGGGAAATCCAGAGAAGAGTCCATCCGAATTACGATTCGAGAAATTGGCCTGGCTACTTTGCTGACCTCATTGACGACAGCCGTAGGATTTGCTACACTCCTTACCTCACGCATTACGCCTATCCGTGATTTTGGTATCAATGCTGCTGTCGGTGTCCTCATTGCCTACCTCACTGTTCTGTGTTTCACTACGGCAGTACTCTCTTTTTTTAAGACCGATCAGATCATAAAACTCGGTAAAGGGCAGGCTTTTTGGGAAAATCTACTAGAACGAAGTTATCAGTTTACCTTGGGGAAAAGCCAGGCTATCAAGTTAGGCAGTTTGGTTCTCGCAATATTGTGTGCTTGGGGAATTAGCCGAATCACGACCAATTATAACATCATCAACAATATGCCGCGCGGCGAGCAAATTACCGAGGATTTCAAATTTTTTGAACGAGAGTTGACGGGATTTCGCCCACTTGAATTTGCAGTTTTTACCCAAGGTGATTACCGGGCGCTAGACTATCCAGTGTTACGGGAGATGGCCAAGATCGAAGACTACCTGGCGGAGCAGCCCTACGTTAAAGCCATTGGTTCGGTAACAGCGGTTTACAAGAGCCTCAATCAAATGCATGCCAATAATCGAGTGGATGCATATGTCCTTCCAGAAACTGAAGCCGAATATCAGCGCTACCGACGCCTCGCCAGCAATGTACCAATGTTGAATGTCAATGTCTTGGTGAATAAGGAGCAAGATAAAGCGCGGATTACCAGCCGTATCCTGGATGTGGGGGCAGACTCTATCAAAGCTTTTGGTCAGCGGACAGATGCTTGGTTGGCGGCTCATATTGACCCCGACATTATTGAGGTAAGACGGACAGGAACGGGGCTAATTATTGATAAGAATGCGGAATACGTGAGGCAGAGCCTTTTAGTAGGGCTAGGAATTGCTATTCTAATCGTTAGTGTGTTAATGGCCATCCTGTTCCGGAACTGGCGCATGCTATTGATTTCATTAGTTCCCAATACCATCCCTCTCCTGCTCGCCGGTGCTTTATTAGGATTCTTGGGGATTGAACTGGAGGCTGGTGTGAGCATCGTCTTTGCCGTCATCTTCGGCATCGCAGTGGATGACACGATTCACTTTCTCAGTAAATTCAAATTGGCGAGAATGAAAGGAATGGCAATAGAAGAGGCTATTCACTTGACTTTTCGTGAAACAGGAAAAGCAATTGTTTTGACCAGCTTGATCTTGTTTTTTGGCTTTCTGGTGATGCTCTTCAGCATTCACCCGCCTAGCGTAACAATAGGTTTACTCATCAGTTTGACCCTGATCAGCGCCGTAGTGGCGGACCTGTTATTGATCCCGCTATTGATTAGGTGGTTGCTTGACGACTAATGTTTACATGGCGCGCAATGCACGGACCAAATAGGTCAGTGAAAAGGGC
>CAZHOC010001543.1:0-1727 GCA_964534295.1 uncultured Bacteroidia bacterium
GTAACAAAGCAAAGGCCCCCTAATGCGATTATTGCATTAGGGGGTCCAACATAAAAATGTAAACGGATATCTTTTTATCCAGCGGCGCGGAAATTAAACATCTCGGAACCCGTTAGATTACGATTAGCGAGATCCATAGTGATGTGGTAGTTTTCCAAGTCGCTATCTGGCATATCAAACATGATGTCTAGCATGATCGCCTCAATGATAGAACGAAGTCCACGAGCACCTAATTTGAGCTCATCTGCACGACTTACTACCATGTCTAGTACTTCATCGTCAAAGGATAGGGTTTTATCCTCAAGCTCAAACATACGCTGATATTGACGAACAATCGCATTACGCGGCTCAACCAAGATTCTTCTCAAAGCTGGCTTGTCTAAGGCATCGAGATAGGTCAATACAGGTAGACGGCCAATGATCTCAGGAATCAAACCAAATGCTCTTAGATCAGATGGCTGAATGTACTTGAGAAGGTTGGTATCTTCCTTGATATGAGCCGTGGTGTCTTTGCCAAAGCCGATTTGACGGACGGCAATACGCTGCGAAATAGTACGATCAATCCCTTCAAAAGCACCTCCACAGATAAAGAGGATATTGGAAGTATTGATTTGTACCAAACTTTGCTCTGGGTGTTTTCTTCCCCCCTTCGGTGGAACGTTTGCCACTGAGCCTTCGAGTAGCTTGAGTAGCGCTTGCTGCACCCCTTCACCACTTACATCACGCGTGATGGATGGATTGTCAGACTTACGAGCGATTTTATCAATCTCGTCAATATAAACAATCCCTCTTTCGGCAGCTTCGACATCATAATCGGCCTCTTGTAAAAGACGAACCAATACACTTTCTACATCCTCGCCTACATAACCAGCTTCCGTCAAAACAGTAGCATCAGCTATACAAAATGGGACGTTTAGCATACGGGCAATGGTTCTTGCCATCAAGGTTTTTCCTGTACCCGTAGAACCAACCATCAAAACGTTACTCTTTTCGAGTTCTACGTCTCCATCTAGTCGATCATCGAGGCTTAGGACTCTGCGGTAGTGATTATACACAGCTACCGACAATACCCTTTTGGCCGAGCCTTGTCCGATTACGTATTGGTCAAGATGTTCAAAGATTTCGCGAGGTTTAGGTACTCGTGTGATACGAGCACTTTGGGGCTTTTCTTTAAATTCCTCGTCGATGATGGTATTAGCGTGAGCTACGCAATTTTCACAGATGTGAGCACCACCATATCCCGCGAGCAAAATTTGGACTTCCCTTTTGGTACGCCCGCAAAAAGAACAGCTTTCGTTTCTCATTATAGATAAAGGTAAAGCTGAGAGCACCCATATGCTCTCAGCTATAAAAAGGATTTATTCTGCTTTTTTTCCGAGGACTTCATCAACTAAGCCATATTCCTTGGCTTCTTGTGCGATCATCCAATAATCGCGATCAGAGTCTTCCCAGATTTTTTCCTCAGTTTGACCAGAGTGGCTAGCGATAATCGCGTACAACTCCTTTTTCAACTTCTGGATTTGATCGTGTACGATCGCAATGTCAGAAGCTTGGCCTTGTGCGCCACCTAGAGGCTGGTGGATCATTACTCTACTGTGCGGCAGCGCCGAACGCTTACCCGCCTGACCTGCAGTAAGGAGAACCGCTCCCATAGAGGCAGCCATACCAGTACAAATAGTAGCCACATCAGGGCTAACAATTTGCATCGTATCATAGATACCTAAACC
>CAZHOC010001544.1:0-1726 GCA_964534295.1 uncultured Bacteroidia bacterium
CATCCTGGACATCGCCAAAAAGGATGGATGTTTGTTGACGAAATAATCTTTAACTAATGCCTCATCACGTCATGATTTTGGGCTGTGGTCGAAGCGGGACCTCTATTTTTGGGGAACTATTCGAGCAAATATCAGCCTATCGCTATTGGAGCGAGCCCGACTATGCTATGCTCAAAGATTTGAACTATGACACTCCCGTAGCGGTCAAAGTCCCTAGAGAAAGTCCTGGCTATCCAGCTGACACAGGCCTTTCCTTTCCCCTGCAAGATTGGCTCAATCATGTATCTGGCTCCAAGACCATCTTCTGGCAAATGCGGCATCCGCTAGACACGATTTGTTCCCTGAGGGTAGGCATCGCTAAAAACTGGGGGCATCATCCCCAACCGCCAGATTGGAAAGAGTGGCTTGATAAACCCTTACTTGAGCAATGCGCTCACCATTGGCTATACATCAATACTGTAGGTTATGCACAAGTCAAGGAGGTAGCCGAGATTAGCCGTTATGAGGACTTGTTGGCAAATAAGGCCCACTTCGTGGAACGCTTAGCCCAGCAACTGGAATGGGGGCCACAAGAGCTGAGTGAGGCGATGACTTGGACCGAGCGCGTTCAAAACACCCACAATGACAAATATATCGAAGCCAAGACTTCTAGCGCTTATTCCACCAAGGATCATAGTGTAAAGGTCGGACGCTGGCGCGAGAATCTTAGTCAAGTAGAGGCAGAAAGCCTTTGGGAGAAAGTCGCACCGGTAGCAGAGCAATTTGGTTACCAGATGTAGGGAGAATTGTTGAGTGCTTGATTTGTTGAGTTGTTGAGTTGTTGAGTTGTTGATTCAAAAATTCAATAAACCAACAATTCAATAATTAACCCAAGCGTTCCGCAAAGCGGCAAAAACAAAACCCATACCCAAAGCCAAAGGTCTGAGTATGGGTTATCTAATTCTAGTTGAGTTATTGGATCATCACTTTGTAATGGGTCTCGACTCCTTCACTGCTTAATTGCAGCAAGTAGATGCCGGGCACTGGGTCAGTCAATTTGACTTCGACCTCCTGATAAGGATTGATGCGTACAAAATCTTCTTGGTAAACCACTTGGCCTTGGAGGTTGTAGAGTTTGATACTGCTCGCTTGTAGCGCTTGCTCACCAAATAGGATCTGGAACTGCCCATCATTAGGAGATGGAAATACCTTCACGCTACCAAAGAGCTCATCTTCTAAACCATCGGTATTGCTAAGGCTAATCGAAATGGTAAGGGTATCTGAACCACAATCATTGGTAGCAATCAAACTAACGTCATAGTCTCCTGGGAAAACGTATGAATAGCTCGGATTGGGATCGTTACTCGTGCCATTGCCATCCCCAAAGTCCCAGAGATAGCTCGTCGCGCCTGTACTGAGATTGGTGAAATCCCAATTAAACCAATTGGCTCCCCAGCCTCCCTGGGCACTGAAATCTGGATCAGGCAGCGGATCAAGGCTTACCATAATGGTATCTGCAGCCGTACAACCGGAATTATTGATGATATCTACACTGTATTCCCCTTCCATGGTGACGGAGATCGTTTGCGTATTGCCGCCATTGGACCAAACATAGGAGGCAAAGCCAGCACCTGCATCAAGAATGACAGGCGTCCCTTCACAACCTACAATATCATCGCCAAGATCGATGGTGGGGGTATCGTCAGCGACATTGACGCTGTCAGTCGCTGAACAGCCGTTTGCATCT
>CAZHOC010001545.1:0-1726 GCA_964534295.1 uncultured Bacteroidia bacterium
GTTAATTATGTAGAATCGCGTGCAGCAATCTGACTTGTTATATCCAAGATAGGATTTTTTTTTGAAATATTTATAATTCTTACGCGATTTCTTTAAAAAATGAAAAAATCCCGAGCTTGCTAGCAGGCTCGGGATTCGATAAGAGTTTTATAATCAGGCAATTAGAGTTTTGCCAATAATTCAGTCTTTTTAGCTGTAAACTCCTCCTCTGTAAGAATTCCAGCTTCTTTGAGCTCCCCAAGCTGCTTGAGCAGGGACATGATCTCTTCTTTTGTCTCCCCCGCAGGCGCGGCATTAGCAGCGCTATTGTTTGAGGCTTGGCCCATTTGATTCATCATCATTTGACCCATGGCGATGCCTGCGCCCATATCCATGCCGGCATTACCGCCACCTGGATTCTCAGCTGATTTTTCCATCGCGCTACCCATCTGGAACTTCATGAAGCGATCCATATCGCCCACCATGTTCATCTGAGTATTCTTGCGGAGATATTCTTGTAGCTCTGGTGGAAGCGTAATGCTCTGGATAGAGAAGTCCGTCAACTCAAGGCCAAACTGAGTAAAGTAATCCGCAATACGTGGCTTAAGGGCTTCTACAAACTCAGTTTTGTTGGCTTGCATCTGCACAAAAGAAAAGTCATTAGCAGCCATCTCAGCGACGATCTCAGTAAAGCGATCCACTAACTTGCCTCTAAGGGTACCTTCGATCTCCGCGAGTCTTACCACTGGATCCGTGCCAGCAAACTCCTTAAAGAAGGTCTCAAAGTCATTGATGCGGAAGTTGTAAGTACCAAAAGAGCGAAACTCTACTTGGCCAAACTTACTATCCGGTATAGTAACAGGGCTTGGTGTACCCCATTTGTTATCAGTAAACTGGCGAGTGTTGAAATAATAGATGTCTACCTTAAAGGGAGAATCGAAGCCATATTTCCACGAATTGATCGTGGTCATGATCGGCATGTTGCGCGTGGTCAACTCAAAGCGGCCTGGCTCAAATACGTCGGCCATTTTGCCTTCGTTGATCAAGATGGCAGCTTGAGACTCGCGTACGGTAAGCTGCGCGCCCATTTTTACTTCCTTGTCTTGGTCAGGGAACTTCCACACGAGTACATCGCGATTATAGTCTACCCATTCGATGACATCTATAAATTGGCCTTTGATGAAGTCAAACAATCCCATTGTGCTAAATTATTAGGTTAAGTTGTTTTGTTGATGGAGAATTTACGCTTTCAAAATTAGCTTTTCAACGTTTCTTCCAGATTGGGACGGTAGAACAGGGCTCTCCGTAACTTATTTTTTTCGCAAAAGGCATCAAACGCTTAGTCGTCTCCATATAAATAGAGGCTGGAATGTTTATATCACTACAACCTTTGACGACTACTGGGCGGTCTGCCATCTCTGCAAAATCAATCTGATCTAACGCATCTTGCCAGAGTTGTAACTCTAAATCCTCTAACGTACCAAAGACGATGGATTTGGCGAAGGGTTGGAGCCTCGAAGCCAAAAGCATATAGGCCCAAACCTGAATAATGGCGTCTGTACTACAACTGATAGCGACATGCTTGTCTTGATATTGGCTCCAGTCATGTTCTTTAATCCAAGCACGAAAGTCTTTTTCGCGTAAGATCATCTCCATGAACAATTGATCCTTAATATCTATATGGACGCGTTCTCCGGAGGGATGATGCTCCTCCAACTTAAAAGTCACAATGGGACTTTGCGCGATT
>CAZHOC010001546.1:0-1725 GCA_964534295.1 uncultured Bacteroidia bacterium
GGCTGGATCAAATTGACGACTGAAGTCTTGGGCAAAGTCGATGAAACGGATGGCGGCATCATCAAATACTGCAATATTGCCGGAAGTTTGGTAGGCAACATGGACTTCATGCCCTTGTTCTGCGAGACGGATCAAAGTACCTCCCATAGAGATCACATCGTCGTCTGGGTGAGGCGAGAAAATCAGACTACGTTTTGGAAATGGATCTTTTCTTTCTGGGCGGTGGGCATCATCAGCATTGGGTTTACCACCTGGCCAACCGGTGATGGTTCTTTGCATCCAATTGAAGACGCGAATGTTGAGGTCATAGGCGGGGCCGTGCTCTGCGATCAGATCGCCCATACCGTTTTCATTATAGTCCTCATCAGTCAGTTTGAGGATCGGCTTATTGAGCTTTTTACAAAGCCAAACGATTGCCTTGCGAGTTCGTTTACTGTCCCATTTTAATGGTCCCACTAGCCATGGCGCCTGCTTGCGAATGAGCTTAGCAGAGGCGGCATCGTCGAGTATAACTTGGGCGTTGGGGTGCTTTTGAAGGAAAGAAGCAGGAATCTTTTCGGTGATTTCCCCTTCGACCATTTCTCTGACGATAGGAGCCTTACCTTCCCCCCAAGCCATCAAAATGATGGACTTGGCTTGCATGATGGTACCAATACCCATGGTGATGGCGCGCTTTGGTACATCCTCTTCGCGGAAGAAATCGCTTGCGGCGTCGCGTATGGTCATCTTGTCGAGACGAATCATACGTGTACGAGAGTTGATCGAAGAGCCTGGCTCATTGAATCCAATGTGCCCTGTGCGGCCAATCCCAAGGATTTGTATGTCTAAGCCGCCGGCTGCTTCAATCTTATCTTCATAAGCAGCACAATAAGCAGGTACTTCTTCAACTGCTAGCGTACCATCTGGAACATGCACATTGCTAGGATCAATGTTGACATGATCAAACAGGTACTCGTTCATAAACCTGACGTAGCTCTGAAGCGCTTCCGGCTGCATTGGATAATACTCATCCAAGTTGAAGGTCATAACATTGGCAAATGAAAGCCCTTCTTCGCGGTGCATGCGGGTAAGCTCATTATAAACTCCAGTAGGAGTAGAGCCGGTAGCCAAGCCTAAAACCGCCATTTCTCCTTTTGAAGCTTTATGGCGAATGAGGTTAGCAATTTGCTGGGCTACCTCTCTAGATGCGTGTCCAGCATCTTCATAAATCCTGGTAGGGATCTTTTCGAACTGATACAATGTGGGGGCAACAGTTTGAATCATGGTACTGTAGTTAGATTATTTCGATTCCTAAAGCGGTATAAGGTTTCAATATTGGGTCATGTCTATCCAGGCTACTGACAAGGATATTGACATTTTTACTTTCCCCTATGATATAGGGTTGTACAGTGTCTATTTTTTCTTTTATGACCAGCGAAATCATTTCTGCAGATGATTCCATCATGGCTCTTTTGACCTTGGTTTCATCCCAATCAATCTCAGTAATACCCAATTGGTGGTGAATAGATCTCGTACCGAGAACGCAAAGGTCAGCGCGAATACTTTTGACAGTTTCGATGACCTCTGGTCCTATGGTTACTTGAGCAGTTTTGAGGAGTTTACCGCCAATAAAAATGATTTCAATCTTGGGATGATCCGCCAACTCTACCGCTACGGGTAGACTATTGGTGATCAGTGTGATCTCGAGATGTGGAGGAAGCTGACGGGCTAATTCTAAATTACTGG
>CAZHOC010001547.1:0-1724 GCA_964534295.1 uncultured Bacteroidia bacterium
ATAAGATCGATTTTAACTTCCACGTGAGGCCCATCCTCTCGGACCGTTGCTATACTTGTCACGGGCCAGATGAAAATAAAAGAGAAGCTGGTCTCCGCTTGGATACAGAGGCAGGCGCTTTTACCGCCTTGGGTGAACAGCAAGATCGCTATGCAATCGTGCGTGGGGAACCCGATAAGAGTCTAATTTTAGAGCGCATTCATACTACTGATCCCGAGCTGCTGATGCCTCCGCCTGAGTCAAACTTGACGCTCAAGGAGCATGAGATTGAAATTCTCACTAAATGGATCGAACAAGGAGCAGAATGGAAGCGGCATTGGGCCTTTATCCCTCCTGAAAAACAAGATCTTCCTGCCACCAAACAGCAAGATTGGAGTCAAAACGAAATAGATCATTTTGTTCTGGCAAGGCTAGAACAAGAAGGCCTACAACCTTCTGCTATGGCACCCAATGAGCGTTTATTGAGGCGCCTTAGTTTTGATTTGACTGGGCTGCCTCCGACGGCGGAAGACATAGACGCCTATTTGTCGGATAAGAGTCCCGAGGCTTATGAGAAGGCGGTTGATCGCTTTTTGGCTTCGGACGCCTTCGGCGAACGTATGGCCTCATTGTGGCTAGATGCTGCCAGATATGCCGACTCTCATGGTTATCAAGACGATCTAGAGCGTACCATGTGGCCCTACCGTAATTGGGTGATCCATGCCTTTAACAGCAATATGCCCTATGACAAATTTGCCACCTGGCAATTAGCGGGTGATTTGATGCCTGAGCCTTCTCTGGAGCAAAAGATTGCTACTGGTGTCAATCGAAACCACATGATAACCCAAGAAGGCGGGGTGATCGAAGAAGAGTACCGAGTAGAATATGTCGCCGATCGAGTACAGACCTTTGGCACTGTCTTTTTAGGACTCACTATGCAATGCGCTCGCTGCCATGATCATAAGTATGATCCGCTGAGTATGAAGGAGTATTATGGACTTTTCTCCTTCTTTAACAATGTCCCAGAAAATGGCAAAATCCGAGCCTATGGTGCTACGCCCTTGCCTTTCATAAAAGTGAGCAAAGCAGAGCTGGATGAAAAAGTCGCTTATATGAAGGGACTCGAACTAGCTAAAGATACGCTCGAACTCATGGTGATGGAGGAAATGGAAACCCCGCGACAAGCCTATCTACTCAATCGTGGTGCTTACGACCAGCATGGTGATTCGGTCAGTCCAACCTTACCTGCGCAGATCATGGCCTTTGATGAGAGCTTTGAACAGAATCGCCTTGGCATGGCCAAATGGCTATTTCATCCAGACAATCCTATTACGGCACGCGTTACGGTCAACCGTTATTGGCAGATGGTCTTTGGCAATGGCATAGTCAAAACACCAGAAGATTTTGGTAACCAAGGGGCCTTGCCTTCTCATCCGGAGTTGTTGGATTGGTTGGCGGTAGAGTTTCAAGATTCTGGTTGGGACATTAAGCATATGATCAAGCTGATGGTGATGTCGGCCACCTATCGTCAGGATAGTCGCATCACGCCTAAGCTTGAAAAATTAGATCCGGAAAATATGCTTCTAGCCCGCGGGCCTCGCTATCGCCTACCTGCGGAGATGATTCGAGACCAGGCCTTGGCTGCAAGTGGTCTTTTAGTAGAGCAAGTAGGAGGCCCAAGTGTCAAACCCTATCAGCCCGATGGACTTTGGGAAGAAACCACCGGTGGAGGAGGGGGAAGCTTG
>CAZHOC010001548.1:0-1723 GCA_964534295.1 uncultured Bacteroidia bacterium
CTGCCTGTCTAGCGTCCGTTCTGCAACAAGATTATCCTCGGGAACGCTTTGAAGTGATCCTCATCAATGATCATTCTACCGATCAAACCGCCTCAATTTCGCGTTCTCTGCAAGAGGCTTACCCACGACTCAAGGTTTATGATTTACCCTCCGGGCAACGCAATGCCTACAAAAAAGCCGCTTTGAGTTATGGGATTGAGCGTTCTCAAGGAGAAATCATCCTCCAAACTGACGCGGACTGTATTGTCTCCACCCAATGGCTCAGTACAATCGCTTCTTTTTTTGATGAAGAGACCATGCTCGTCTCGGGACCGGTGCAACTGACCTATCAAAATCATTGGTTACAACGCCTACAATCTCTAGAATCTAAGGGCTTGGTAGTGCTCGGCGCGGGCTCCCTTACTGCTGGTACACCCAATATGGCAAACGGAGCAAACTTGGCCTATCGCAAAGAAGCCTTCGAAGCTGTCGGTGGGTTTAAAAATGTGGATGGAGTAGCCTCAGGCGATGATGAATTTCTCCTACACAAAATCCATCAGGCCTTCCCGGGCAAGCTAAAGTTTGCCAAGGCAAAGGAGGCAATTGTCAAAACCCCCGCTCAACCCAATTGGTCGGCACTCAAAGCGCAACGCCTGCGTTGGGTCAGCAAAGCACGATCCTATGAAAACCGCTGGGTCAATGTCGTACAACTGCTTTCCTACCTTGGTTTTTGGAGTTTTCCTTTATTGTTGGTGTATGGATTTTGGCAGCCGCTTGCCTGGGGAGTTTTTCTGCTGGCTTTTGCGCTCAAATCCCTCGTCGATTTTTATCTCATGAGACAGGCCGCCGCATTTTTTCATAACTTGCCTTTGCTTAGGTCAATGTTCCTTTTGGAGTGGGTCTATATCCCCTATGTACTCTGGATTGGACTGGCCGGCAATTTGGTTTCTCGATATGAATGGAAAGGCCGTAGCGTAAAATGAACGAAGAACTTACCGAATTACAGTTTCAGATTTTAGATTCGCTCTACTTCGTAGAACGCTTTGAACACGTGCTCGAAGAGGCAGAACAACCCAAAGCCATTGTAGTAGACGAATTGCGGACGATGATTGATCGCGGCTGGATACAAGTGATGATGTTTAGCCAAGAAGAAGGAGACTTTCGCCGCACCAATATTTTTGATACTGACCACCTTGAAGATTATGCTTATCTCGCCACCAAGGAAGGCTTGCTTAAGCACAACGGATTTAGATAATCCCCATGACTCCCAATCAACTTGCATGGCGTAAATACCGACGCAACCTCCCTGCTATGCTGGGCCTGGTTTATGTCTGCTTATGTCTTGTTGTGGCTTTGTTGGGATACTGGATCGTGCCTGACTATACTCGTAATGCCAACTTTCAGGCCTTGGAACTGGCTAAATTAGGTCCAGGCTCGGAGGGGCATATGTTGTTATTGCCTTTGCCGGGAGTGGAGGCAGACCCCTCCATCGGGGAACGCTGGCTCGGGGCAGAACAGCCCTATCTTCCTATCGTCTTAAAAGATACCGCCAGTGTGGCTATAGAGGGAGAGTATGTAAGCTATACTGCTTTATCCGGGGCGGACGGTCGTAAACGATTGTCAGACTTTGGCATAGAGGGAACGATTTCAAAAGCGAGCTTTTTGGCTCAATATGCCACGGTTCGTCGCTATTGGCTGGGTACAGATAATTTAGGAAGAGATGTCGCTGCGGGTATGATTCGAG
>CAZHOC010001549.1:0-1721 GCA_964534295.1 uncultured Bacteroidia bacterium
ATATCAAAAAAGCGGATGTTTTTATTGGGCCTCTTATGGCTCGGGATGATGGGAACGGTATTGGGGCAAATCCCAGCGAGAGGAGAATTGATTTCGGATAGTTTGTTAGAATCCTACACCCTGGCGGAAATTGCCGCCAAATACGCAGAGTTTGGCTTGCCACAATTTGCAGCCCCGATTCAATATGAAATTGACGCTTACAAAATCGTGTACTGGACGCTCAATGCACAGGGCAATGGTTTGACCCAAGCTTCGGGTGCAGTGATGATCCCGAAGATGTATCCTTGTGGCTCCACCTTAGTCATGTACAATCACGCTACCGTAATCTATGATGAGGGATTACCTTCTGATTTGGGTATGGAATCTATCATTGGCTTGCCATTTGGTACGGCAGGTTATGTGGTAGCTATGCCAGATTACTTAGGCTTAGGCGAGAGCCCGGGCCGCCATCCTTTTATACATGCCAAGTCTGAAGCTACCTGTGGAGTAGATATGCTTAGAGCAACCAAAGCTTTATGCGCCAATCTTTCCGTGCCCTTAAATGAGCAGCTTTTTATTGGTGGTTATTCGCAAGGCGCTCATGTATCCATGGCTCAGTTCGAGGAGATCGAAGCCCTCCACAATACAGAGTTTGACGTAACAGGCGTTGCCGTGGGCGGTGGCCCTTATGACTTGTCGGGGACGATGAGACAGTTTTTCTTTTCCGGTACTCCTTCCATCACGACCTCTTATTACTTTGCCTATATGATGTTGGCCTATCAAGAGGTCTATGGTAACCTTTATACTGACTTATCAGAGGTATTCGTGGCTCCATACGACACAGAGATTCCCTTGATTTTTCAACGCGATGGTTCCCAAAGCGGCATCAATCTTCCGGCCGTGGCTACCACTATGTTGCAGCCTGCCTATGTGCAAGCAGTCCAATCTGATCCCAATCACCCCTTCAATATTGCCCTGAGAGATAATGATTTGTACGACTGGGCGCCGCAATCGCCTTTACGGATGTTTTATTGCGAAGGCGATGATGTAGTGCCCTTTCAAAATTCAATCATTGCCAAGGATTCTATGCTTGCCAACAATGCTCCCAATGTGGATGCGATCAGCGTAGGCCCCAATAATGATCATAACACCTGTATCCTCCCATCTTTTTTACAGATCAAAATCTTTGTTGATACCCGCCGAGAAAATTGTACCACTGCCATTGATCCTAGCGAAGCGATTGGTTTGCAGCTCGCCCCGAATCCTTTTTCGGATCAACTCCAGATTGAATGGCAGAATGCAGAGATCAAATCTGTGAAATTGCTTTCCTTGGCAGGGAAGGTATTGCATCAGCAAAGGGTAGAGCAACGCAATGGTACCATCCTTAAGGTAGCGGATTTACCCTCTGGGGTCTATCTATTGGAATTGGCCACTGAAGGCAGAAGCTATTTCGAGAAGGTCATGCTGCAGCGCTAGTTTTGGGGGGATCTTGTTTTGGATGCCCGCTGCGCGGAACGCTTATGTCTTTGGGCCTATGCTGTAATACAAGCTAGTTACTGATCAAAAACTAATGAAAATGAGTTATAATCGTCGACTTTTTTTGAAGACTGCCTCATTAGCTTCACTAGCTACGATTACACTTCATGCTTGCTTACCCTCAAAAAGTGAAAAAAATCAGTTTGCCGATTATACAAAATTAGACGAGGTCTTAAGGACACCAGTATTAAAAAAAGACATATTTG
>CAZHOC010001550.1:0-1720 GCA_964534295.1 uncultured Bacteroidia bacterium
CAACAAAGGATACCGAGCAGCACTTGAACGCGAGAGACTACGTGAACTAGAAGATCAATCTCGAGACTATTTCCAGAACTTTGTCCTAGCGGGACTCAATAACTACAATCTCGACAACCCAAGTCTGGATGATCCAGATTTACCAGAAGAGCCCTTGGTATTGGAGTGCGACTTGATCACTAAAGATTTCACCGAAAACACTGGTGAGATTATGATCGTACGCCCAATCCTTGCATGGCCGATTATTGAGAATCCTTTCCCACAAGTGGAACGCATTACTCCAGTCGATCTGACCTTCCCCTTGCAAGAATCCTATATGTTAGGACTTGTGATCCCCGAAGGCTATGATGTAGAGCAGGTCCCGGAGCCGATCAAGGTAGTGATGCCCAATAATGCCGGCATGTTTACCTTCAATGTTTTCCGTGATGAAAACATCCTCCACATCACCTCCGTCTTGACGCTCAATCAAACCCTCTTCCTGCCTGATGAGTACAATAGCATCAGCGAATTCTTTGCTTATGTTGCTAGAAAACACGAAGAAGGCATTGTTTTGAAGCGCCAAGTTCAATAGTGGTATAATTTAAACCGCCTGTAGCCCTCAAACAGTCTCAGATTTTCTATCTTAAGTGATAGAATTGAAGCCCTATGTACCTGCGACTGTATCGGTGGCAACTGAGCTGCCTTGGACTAATTTTATTCGCTCTTGCGGCCTGTCAATCTCCTTATCCAGAAGGAGTGACAGAAGCAGAAGACCTGCTACCAGAGAAGATCGACTTTAACCTTCATGTTAAGCCTATACTTTCAGACCGTTGCTTTGCGTGCCATGGCCCTGATAAGGCGAAACAAAAGGCAGGTCTGAGATTGGACGAACGTGAAGCAAGCCTAGCCGATCTTCCAGAAAATCCCGGCCTCTTCGCCATCGTAGCCGGAGATCCGGAGCAGAGTGAAGTAGTAAGACGAATATTAGATCAGGATCCAGAACGCCTGATGCCCCCGCCAGAATCAAATCTAAAGCTAAGTGATTATGAAAAGGCATTGCTAATTCGTTGGATAGATGAAGGCGCCGAATACAAACCGCATTGGTCTTTCCAAAAGCCACAAAAAGCAGAAATAGCAGCAAGTCAATCATCAGAAAACCCCATAGATTTTTTCGTTCGGCAGCAGGCCAAACAAAAAGGATTTACTCCTAGCCCAGAGGCCGACAAAGAGAGTCTCATCAGACGAGTTACTTTAGATCTCACAGGTTTGCCGCCTACTATTGACGAGATAGACGCTTTCCTTGCTGATGATCGCCCAGACGCTTACGAGCAGCTCGTGGATAGGCTTTTGGCTTCTTCCTCCTTCGGAGAACGCTTGGCCGTGGACTGGATGGATTTGTCTCGTTTTGCTGATACACATGGCTATACCGTTGATCGCTACCGCGATATGTCCCCTTGGCGGGATTGGGTCATTCAGGCCTTTAACGAAAATATGTCCTACGATCAGTTTGTGAGCTGGCAATTGGCAGGAGACCTATTGCCCAATCCTACTCGAGAACAATTACTGGCTACTGGCTTCAACCGCAATCATTCTCAAAATATGGAGGGCGGGATTGTAGATGAAGAGTTTCGAGTAGAATATGTGGTCGATCGCACCAATACGCTCGGGGCTGCTTTCTTGGGTCTAACGCTAGAATGTTCGCGCTGCCATGATCACAAGTACGATCCCATCTCTCCAAAGG
>CAZHOC010001551.1:0-1720 GCA_964534295.1 uncultured Bacteroidia bacterium
CACAAAAGTGGGCGCATCTCCTTCTTCCGGGGGGACTTCGCCCAACATCTGTTCGACTTGAAATAAACGGTCTGTGGAAATCCCTTCTAAGGAAAGTCCGGTCTCTTGTTGGAAGCGTTGATTTAATTCAGAGAATTCATCCTCAGATAAAACATCCTTGAGCATAGGACTTTCGCGCCTTTCATCCAATAAGCTTTCAAGCAAAATCTTAGTGGCGGAGTCTGGATGAACTTCCATCGCAAAAGCCTCTACTTGATAAAGTTTTGCTAAGACGGAGTCGGGAAATCCAAAGGCTTCCTGATCGCGCACGTGCATGGTGCCAAAAAGGTAGGAAGGAGTTTGGAGGCCGTTACCGGTGATTTCCCAGAGTAATTGGTGATTTGGGTTGTTTTGAGCGAGGAGAGGTGAAAAAATGCTGAGACAGATGGTCAGCAAGCCTAGACCCGCGAGGCGGGCAAGAGGATTAAACATCTTAACGAAAATTGTGTTACTGATTGAGTGCTTTTGTACTGCTACAGGAGCAATAGCCCCTAAATTTAAAGTTAAATTGGTAAAAAGCTTTCATGCTTTACTGAAAAGCTGACATTTCTTTCTAATTATGGGCTTTCGTTGTAATTTTGCACGGCAAATAATAAAAACATAATTCATTTTAAATATGTCCAACGTCCAAACCAAATATCTACCATACAAGGTCAAAGATATTTCACTTGCTGCCTGGGGCCGCAAAGAGATCCAATTGGCAGAAGCAGAAATGCCAGGTCTAATGGCAATTCGCGAAGAGTATGGCGATTCTAAGCCGCTTAAAGGTGCTCGTATCGCTGGTTGTCTGCACATGACAATCCAAACTGCTGTATTGATCGAAACTTTGGTTGAACTTGGCGCTGAGGTTACTTGGTCATCTTGTAACATCTTCTCTACTCAAGATCACGCTGCCGCTGCCATCGCTGATGCCGGTATCGCAGTTTACGCTTGGAAAGGGATGACAGAAGAAGAGTTTGACTGGTGTATCGAGCAAACACTTTTCTTCGGTGAAGAACAGCAGCCTCTAAATATGATTCTTGATGATGGTGGCGACTTGACCAATATGGTACTTGATCGTTATCCTGATTTGGTAAAAGATATCAAAGGTCTTTCTGAGGAAACTACCACTGGTGTGCACCGTCTATACGAGCGCATGAAAAATGGTACTCTCCCGATGCCTGCTATCAACGTAAACGACTCTGTTACTAAGTCCAAGTTTGATAACAAGTACGGTTGTAAAGAATCTCTCGTAGACGCGATCCGTCGTGCTACTGACGTGATGATGGCTGGTAAAGTAGCTGTTGTTGCTGGATATGGTGATGTAGGTAAAGGTTCTGCGGCTTCTCTTCGTGGTTCTGGTGCCCGCGTTATTGTAACTGAAATCGATCCAATCTGTGCCCTTCAAGCGGCTATGGACGGTTTTGAAGTCAAGAAAATGGTTAATGCGGTACCTCGTGCTGACATCATTGTTACTGCTACTGGTAATAAGGATATCATGACTGAAGAGCACTTCCGTCTCGCCAAAGACAAGGCTATCGTTTGTAACATTGGCCACTTTGACAACGAGATCGATATGGCTTGGTTAAACAACAACTATGGTGCTACCAAGGTTACTATCAAGCCTCAGGTAGACATGTACACTATCGATGGCAAGGATGTGATCGTATTGGCTGAAGGCCGTCTAGTAAACCTAGGTTGT